>NZ_JAWOCL010000238.1:0-8359 GCF_046483825.1 Sodalinema sp. | reverse complement strand
CGTGATTCTATTCTCGTTAAAAAAAAATAAATGGGCGATACTGGATTCGAACCAGTGACCCCTTCCGTGTGAAGGAAGTGCGCTACCACTGTGCTAATCGCCCATAGACTCCCATTATAGCCGAAGCCGCAAAGTTTGGCAAGAGGGGGAAGAAGGCAAGAGGCAAGAGGCAAAAGGCAAGAGGCAAGAGGGGGAAGAAGGCAAAAGGCAAAAGGCAAGAGGCAAGAGGCAAGAGGCAAGAGGCAAGAGGCAAAAGGCAAGAGGAAGGGAAATCATGATCTGTTCCCTGTTCCCTGTTCCCTATTCCCTGTTCCCTGTTCCCTATTCCCTGTTCCCTGTTCCCTGTTCCCTGTTCCCCGTTCCCTTCTCCTCCCCTATTCCTGTGGTACATCCTGCCACAACCTCGTTTGCTGACGTAAGCTGGCATAATTGCCATGACCGAGAATCAAATGATCGAGGATGGGAATCGAGAGAATCTGACCAATTTGTAGAAGACGACGAGTTAAATCGAGATCCTGCGGACTGGGACTGACATTGCCCGTGGGATGATTATGAGCCACGATCGCCCGATTGGCCCCCTGACGAATCACCTCCCGGAAAATATCCGGCGGATGAGCCAGAGTTTCCGTCGCCGTACCAATCGTTAACACCTGAGTTCCCAAAACGCGATTGCGGACATCCAATAACAACACCGCAAAGCGTTCCGCCTCCTGCCACATGAGATCATGGCTTAAATAGGCCACCGCCGTCGCCGGATCTTCAATCACCTGACGTTCCGCCGGACGAGTTTGGAAGGCCCGTTTCCCCAACTCGATCGCCGCCACAATCGTCGTCGCCTTCGCCAAACCAATCCCCGGAATTTGCATCAACTCCTGAGGCGACACCGTGCGTAACACCTCCAACGGTTCCGGACTGCGATCGCCCAACTGACGTAAAATTTCTTGTCCCAACCCCACCGCCGAAAGATTTTCACTGCGAGCCCCCGTTCCCAACAAAATCGCCAACAATTCCGCCGTGGCCAAATGATTCGCCCCCGAGGCCACCAGGCGTTCCCGAGGACGTTCTGTAGCCGGCATATCTGCGATGCGAACGTTATACCCCATGACTGATCTCACCCTGAACTGCCCGAAATTGCCCGCCATTCTAAACGATGCTCCCAGAAATGTCCCTGAACACCCGTCAATTTCCGTGATTCCACCTAATTCTGGAGTCTCAAATTCACCTGACAAGACCCCTCACTGCTGACAGAAACACTCAGATAGCTGGGCAACTCCGGCGGCGTCAGCGGATAGTCAAACGGCCCCTGCGAGAGCGGAAACGCCTGTTGCTGTATCGCTTGGCCCCTTCGATTGTGAAGTGTAATCTGTAGCTGTCCCTCTGACGCCGCCGGATCTGAACAATCCGACTGAAGTTGTCCCCGAAGCGAGTCCGTTCCCGTCAGCGGTGAGAGATGTAACACCGATAAGGGTGTTTCTCCCGATATCTGATACTCGCCAGCCGTTTTCGTCACCGTTGGCCCTGGGGGAACCGCTAACCAGCGTCGATGTCCTTGATAACGCGGCGCGATCGCCTCCTGCATCTTCGCCAACGTCTCAATCGCCGTCGCCAGATCCGTATCTCGTACCCGCCGATAGAGTCGAACATCGAGATCCGAAAGGGGAAAACTGCGATTTAACCGCAAAAAATCCCGAACCAGAGTCCATTCCTGATTAAAGGCCTCAGACACCACTCGGACTACCGTTTGTTCTTCCGGCCGCAACGTATATTGAAACGAATCGGGAACCACAACCGTATTGGCCCGCAAGAGATCCCGCAAGGGATAATCATCACTCGAATCCACTTGAGGAACCCGTAACACCGACAGTTGCACATCATCAGGATAGAGTTGTCCTTCCGCACTGCGAATGAGATCCGGGTTAATCACCTCAGACGACGCCGCGATATAGACGGGTTGGGGCATATCTCGTAATGCGGCCACTAATACCCCCACCTCGGCCATATCCTCGCGCACTAATGGCGGATAGCCCTCAGCTAATCCCGGAACTTGGGGCAACGATAAGGGAGTTAAACCCATCACCGCATTCAATCCTACTAAGATCCAGACTAAAACGCCGACCCGTCGTGTTTCCCAGATTAAGGCGGCAATTCCCCAGACGAGAAAAGGAGCAAAATGGAGTGTGTAATGGACATGAGTGTAGCGAACCACTCCCAGCCAGAGACCGATTTCCCAGAGGCCAACGAGAAAGGGAAAGGCTCCCCGTTGGGAATCTTGAATGGTCAGCCAGCCCAGGATTGCTAATCCCCAAAGGAGCCAACCGGCGCCGTTTCCGTAGTAGTGTAAGACCTCGGGAATTGGATAGGTAAAGGAGGAATAGAGCGCTCGATAGTTGCGGGTGAGACTGTCTTGTAAGAAATTGGGCATGGCGATCGCCAACGTCAAGAGAGCGGAGACCCCGATGGTGGTGGCTCGTAAGATTGTGGCGGCGATCGCCCGTAGTCCCCATGACCAAAAACTCGTGATTTCCCACATCAACATGGCAGCCAAGAAGGCGACAACGCTATAGGCAAAATGACGACGAAAAGCGATCGCCCCAGCCAACAAGATTCCCACCAGTATCAATGTAAAAACTGTTTGCAATCGGACTTTAGCGTTAGATCGATGACTTTTGAGATAGAGAAATATCCCCAAGCAAATTAGCGTCATTCCTCCTGTATCGGGTAAGCCTCGCAAACTGGTTGCTAGGGTAAACGGGCTTAAAAGACTCAGAAATACGGTTCCCCAAAATACCGACCGAGGCGGCGCTTGGATGATTTGAGTTGCTACAGCACCTAAGCTTAGAGAAAAGGGAAGTAGGTAAACTAAAACCAAACTGAGAATGTAGGTGAATCGAGACAGTCCAAAGGCATCAAGCACGGGCAAAAGTGGAGCAGTAAATAATAGATTATAAGAGGTTGTATCTCCCGATGAAAAAATAATCGTAAATGCTTGGTATGGGGATTCTTTATAAATATCAAAGATGTACTCAGTAAAGTATTGATAATTTATGAAATCTGACCAGTAATAGGTATTTTCGCGAGAGATATAGAGTATTGTAAATAGGCATAAGTCGAAACATAGTATCACAAAACAGGTTATGTGAAACCCCCTTTTGTTGTGATTAAATAGAGACAACTTATTCATTTTAGTTAGATTGTAGTGATAAACAAAAAAATAGGAAATACACAAAGTTAGGTATGGTTATTTCTCTATTTTCTATTAGTTGCCAATCCCAAGACACTCTTTTTTATAGTATTTTAATCACTGAAAACAGTAACCTAAATCTGTATAGTTTAGGTGGGCAATCGATTGCCCACCCGACTGAGTCTCGATGTTGTCACCCGTTCGGTTGATCGGAGTATCCTGTATCTTAATCCTTGTGAGAGACCCAATCCCGATCAAAAACCTCTAAGAATACAGAGCATAGTAGGTCACCATAGGAATTACCGTCGCCGCAATGAGTAGCACAATAACAAACGTCGTGGCATCACTGCGTTTTTCCGCCGTTTCCTCCGCCGTTGCGAAGGTTCCTTCGACTTGTACCTCTTTGACCTTAAGTTCCGGCGCACCGGGATCAGGTTCTCCCGAAAGAACAGCCACCAGGCGATCTTTGGCATCAATGAAGGCTTCATTGTACTTATCACCTTCGATGAGAGGATACAGCACCGTTTCCTGAGCGACACTCTTGGCAATCTCAGGCGTAAGTTGCTCCGTGAGTCCCGCTCCGACACGAATCCCGGCGTTATTCGTGACCACATCTAGGGCAATCAGCACCTGATTCGCTTGCTCCTCAGCGGTCGGAAACCATTTCTCAAACACCTTATCGGTAAAGCTTTGGATGGTTTCACCATAATCGACGTGACGGACGGTGACAAAGCGAACCTCAGCGCCGGTTTGCTGCCGCAGTTCCGTCAACGCCTTAGCAATTTGGATCTCGTTGATCCGACTGATGCTATTGCCTTCATCGACAATCCAAGTGTCTTCACCAGCGGCGACGAAGGGCATATTGTAAACACTAATCGCTAAAGCCGGGGGAGTCCAGACCCAGAGTGCGATCGCCGCGATCGCCGCCAGCAACCCCAGCCAGCGCCCTTGTGGGCCGCGATCGCCGTCATGAGCGGTCGATCCTGTAAATACTGTTTTCATCATTGGTTTCTTATCAAAAAATTGCGTCATTCCTCTAGGATACAAAGCGATCGCCCCTGCCGTTGCCTCTGTTAACAATGTTCTCAAGTCTGGGAACATGGCAAAATACAGGTCTGAGATCTTGCTCAGCCATTGCTAACCTCTATCTCTAACCGCGCACTGTGCTAGACATCAAACTCATTCGAGACAACCCCCAAGCCATCCGAGAGCAACTCGCTCGACGGGGAGATCCCTATGACTTAACCCCCCTTGACGCACTCGATCGCCAACGACGGGAACTCGAAACCGAGCGATCGCAACTTCAGGCTCGCAGCAACGAAATCGGCAAAGCCATCGGCCAGAAAATGAAATCCGGGGCAGATCCCCAAAGCGACGACATCCAAAGCCTCAAAATCGAAGGAAACCAACTCAAACGCCAACTGGCGGAACTCGAACCCCAGGAAAAAGAGATCAGCCGCCAACTCAACGCGCTGCTCCTGTCGTTCCCCAACCTCCCCAGTCCAAGCACCCCCGACGGAGACAACGAAAACGACAACGTCGAAGTTCGTCGCTGGGGAGACGAATACAAACCCAGCCGCGAGGGGATTCTCTCCCACATTGACATTGGCGAAGAAATGGGGATTATCGTCAGCGATCGCGCCGTCAAAGTCGCCCAGAGCCGTTTTATTGCCCTCATCGGTGCTGGAGCCGCCCTCGAACGGGCCTTAATTAGCTTCATGCTCGATCAGCAAATTGCCGCTGGCTACACCGAAGTGATGCCCCCAGTGCTGATTAACAGCCGTTCCCTCGAAGCCACGGGCCAACTGCCGAAATTTGCCGACGAGAGCTTCAAATGTGACGCCGACGATCTTTGGCTCTCCCCCACCGCCGAAGTTCCCCTCACCAACCTCTACCGCGACGAGATCCTCAACGCCGAGGAACTTCCCATCCACCATTGTGCCTATACCCCCTGTTTTCGCCGTGAAGCGGGCAGTTACGGCAAAGACACCCGAGGCTTAATCCGGCTCCATCAATTCAACAAAGTTGAACTGGTGAAACTCGTTCACCCTGAGCAGTCTGAAGCCGAACACCAAAAACTCGTCGCCAACGCCGAAGCCATCCTGCAAGCTCTCAAACTCCCCTATCGCGTCATCGAACTCTGCACCGGCGATCTCGGCTTCAGTGCCAACAAATGTTATGACCTGGAAGTGTGGCTCCCCTCCGCCGGAACCTACCGAGAAATTTCGAGTTGTTCCAATTGTGGCGACTTCCAAGCCAGACGGGGCAATATCCGCTTTAAGGAGAAAGGCAAAAAAGGAACCCAGTATGTCCATACCCTCAATGGCTCTGGCTTAGCGATCGGCCGCACCATGGCCGCTATTCTGGAAAACTATCAGCTTGCTGATAAAACCATCCAAGTTCCTGAGGTGTTACAACCCTATCTCAAACGGGAGGTTCTTTAACTCCTCGATATCCCCAAGCCAAGATACCCAAGCCAAGATACAGGGCCGACGGACAACTGCTAGAATCCAGAGGACATAGACTCGGCTCTGTTTAGTTTTAATAAGGACATAACCTATAGTGTTGATGCAGTACAAATCCCAATTGACCCGTTACAAATCCCTGGGGCTGAAACTCACCGTCGGCCTGACCTTGACCGTTTTGACTTTAGTCGGAAGCAGTCAAACAGTCTTGGCTCACCATCCCACTGGAGGCAAAACCCCCAGTACCGTTTTTGAGGCCCTACTCTCAGGCTTTGGCCATCCGATTATCGGCTTAGATCACTTGGCGTTTGTGATTGCCAGTGGCTTACTGGCGACTCAGCTACGTCGGGGTTGGATCATTCCGGTGGGGTTTGTTCTCACGGCGATGCTGGGAACGGGCCTCCATCTCCAGGCGGTCACCTTGCCGATGGCTGAGATGTGGATTGCTATTTCCGTGATTGTTGCTGGGGGATTGATTGCCAGCGAAAGTCAATGCCAATCGTCTGATTCGTCTTTCTCTGAATCGTTTGGCCTGACTCTGGCGGTGGCGATCGCCGCTGCGGTGGCTGGTCTGTTTCACGGCTATGCTTACGGTGAGTCGATTATTGGCGCGGAAATGGGTCCGATCGCCGCCTATTTGACTGGGTTTACGTTCATTCAATTGGTGATTGCCGCTGCAACCTATACCCTGGTGCGAGTCACTCTATTCTCGTCTCAATACCGCCGCGCCATCTTGCGTGCTTTAGGTCTGGCTATTAGTAGTTTCGGCCTTGTGGTTCTGGGAACTGGCCTGTTCAGTTAAGGCTCACAGCGGTTCAAAGACGGGACAGGTTCCGTCAGCGGTGACCTTAAAGCCGTAAAGCGGGGAGTTCTCGTTGAAACATTGTTGAGCGCGATAGTAGGCACAATTGGCACAACAAGGAAGGCTCGGGGGAATTTGCAAGGCTCGTTCTCGCCCCAAGAGTTCTCGTTGGGAAATCCCCCGTAGCACCAACTCATCCCCTTGCCAGCGGGTTTCCACCAGTCCAGTATCGGCGAAGTGATGCCAGCGGGAATCCCGGCTGAGGGCTTTATCGAATTGTACGGTGACCCCCCTGTTGCTCTCGCTGACTTCCCCTTGATAGCGAGAGTCGGGCAGTTCCGGCTGTGGACGTTTGTCTCGTAGGGGCAATTGCACCAGTTTCCCGGCGGCGGGACAGTGAAGTTGATAGCGGCTACAGAGTTCGTCGAGGTTGGCTAAGTCGGCTAGATAGTTGGGGGAACCATGAACGAACACGATATGTTGTGGCCGCAGGTTATGGATGAGTTGGCTGGTTCCTGAGCGATCGCAGTGGGAACTGAGAAGATAGGTTTCAAGCTCGATGCGGGGATGCTCGTCTAGGTCAGCGTCGGGATCGCCATGGCCGGGATGGAGGGGGTAGAGAATTAGCCAAGATTGGTCCGGGTTGGCATTCACCTGTTTGGTACAAAGGCGATGCCAGTCGCTCTCGATGTCCGTCAGAACAAGGGTGGGAACCTCTCCCAAGCTCACGTCTGGGGTGAGTCGGCGCATTCGCGGCCGGATGCGATCGTCCCAGAATAGGGGTTGATGACGGGCGAAGTTTTGGACGGCGGTGGGAAGATGGGGGAGGAGGTCGAGGTAGCGATCGCAACCGGCGGCCAGGGATGCGTCAACCCAGATGTCGATGTTGCGGCCGGTGAAGTGATGGTGCGATCGCAACAACATCAGCAGTTCTTGCCCTAATCCCAGTCGGGGAACAGGCATTAGAATCAGGTGTTGCTCAGCGAGGGCGCGATTGATGCGTTCGGCTAGTTGGTTTTCTTGAGTCCGTCGCCGGGGATAGCGGGCGGTTCCATAGCTTCCTTCGGCGATGAGAACATCGGGGTGCCAGTTGCGGACTTCTTCGAGGGGGAGGCCTTCAGCGAGGCGAGAGTTGGAGAGTAGAAAGTCGCCGGTATAGACGACGGAATAGGTGCGATCGCGACCATGATAGGTTAGACGAACGAGAGAGGCTCCCGGCAAATGTCCCGCTGGGAACAGTTCTAGCCACAAGTCTTTGGCAATTTCGATCGCCGTCCGCCAAGGTAAGACCTGGCACAAATCAGCCACATCTGGCACATCGAGCCAGTTCAGGGACAACAGTTGCGCCGTCACCTCACTGGCGTAAATGGGCAGTTGCGGCCGCGCTTGATGTAGGCTTAACAGTCCCCGAGCATGGTCACTGTGAGCATGGCTACAGATGACACAATCAATGGTAGCGGCCTCGCCATCGGCCGGCTCAAGCAGGGGAGAGAGATCCTCGATGCCACAGTCGAGCAGCACCTGATAGGGACCGAGCCGCATTTGCACACACAGCCCCTCCTGGGCATGACCGACACCGTAGGGTAGACATTCAAGCTGAAGGCTCACGGATGGCTGTCGCAGTCCTTGAAAAGTATCCCCCCATCCTAACAAGTTGTACTCGTTGCTACTAGATGCCCTCGGCGAATTGTTACGAATTGATAAATCTCCATTTTATGGTTGACAAAAATATAAAAGTGTGCAGTCAATCCATGTCATCGTGATAAAGAGCTAAAATACAAAAGTTATTGCCTATTGCCCATTGCCTATTGCCCATTGCCTCTCGCCTATTGCCTCCCTATTCCCTATTCCCTATTCCCTGTTCCCTTCTTTTGCCTTTTGCCTCTTGCCTCTTGCCTTTTGCCTTCTCTT
>NZ_JAWOCL010000205.1:0-16586 GCF_046483825.1 Sodalinema sp. | reverse complement strand
CGCCAAAACAGCCATCCCCCAACATTCCCCTCTTGCCTCTTGCCTCTTGCCTCTTGCCTCTTGCCTCTTGCCTCTTGCCTCTTGCCTCTTGCCTCTTGCCTCTTGCCTCTTGCCTCTTGCCTCTTGCCTCTTGCCTTCTGTTCCCTGTTCCCTATTCCCTGTTCCCTCTTACAAAACCTGAGTCAGCATCTGTGGCACCGGCAGCAAAATAAACGCCAGTAAAAAGAGACTTAATAATCCCAAAACGTCCCGTCGATTGTCTAACTCGCTAACATCATTGAGGGCGGGAGCGTCCCGTAGGGGAATCAGGAACAGGAGAATCGCCCATAAGAGGAGTTCTGGGTGAATGACGGCCAACAACAGCATCAGAAGACGGCTAATTTGCCCGATCGCCACCGCCATCCGTCGTCCAAACATGGCATGAACCATCTGTCCACCATCTAAGCGGCCGATGGGCATCAGGGTGAAGGCACTGAGGATTAACCCCAGGTACCCGGCGATGGCAACCGGATGTAGGGCGATGGCTTGGGATGGCTCTAGGGACCCTGGTAGGAGTAGGCCGCTACAGAGGGATAATAGTAGGGAAAACGTCGGGATGAGTTCGTCAAAGTTCAGTAGTCCTGAGGTGTCGGTGGCGGGGACGAGTTGGGAGTGGGAGAGTCCCCAAAGTAGCAGGGGGAAACTGACGAGAAAGGTCAGTAGGGGGCCAATGATACTGCTATCAAACAGGACTTTACGGTTGGGAATGGGGGAGCGTAGCCTCAAGAAGGCGCCTAAGGTTCCCAGGAAGAAGGGAAAGGGAATGAAGTAGGGGAGGCTGGTTTCGAGATCATGTCGGCGAGCGATCGCATATCGCCCGAGTTCACGAATCCCTAACACTCCCAGTAGGGAGAGGGCGTAGGGCAGTCCTTGTAGGAGTAGGCTGGGATCGGCTTGCCAGCGATCGCTCTCAATTCCGGCCAGTTCGACGCCGACGGTGGTACTGGTAAACAGGGTAATCAGGAACAGTCCGAAGGCGATGGCGGGATGCTCGGTGGGTTCTTCGAGGCGAGCATTGGTTTGTTTTTGGGGGTTCGGGGCGATGACAAACAGGGGTTTGCGATTTTCCCCTTCCTGGAGAACCACCAGGAAGCGATCGCCAAATTGTTGTTCGATATTCTTGCGAATGGTTTGATAGGCGCGATCGGGGTTGGTGCGAAGTTGGCCGCGACAAATCACGGCTTGGGGTCGGTATTCGAGTTGATGCAGTGCATACACGGACCAATTAAAACAGTTCCGGAGCTGGTTCTCCTCAGCCGGAGCAATGGGCCGCAGTTGTTGTTTGAGGGTGGAGAGGGGAGAGGCCACGTCAGGGGGGGTGGCTGTTGGTGGCTCATCATTGGAGGGGGAAGGCCGTCCTTGATAGAGGAGCCAGAGATAGAGAATAAAGCAACTGGTCATCAGGGCGATCGCCCCCCAGGCGGGGACGGCCCCATCATCGGGGGTCATTTCGGCCCAGATGATCAACACCACAGCCGGAGTCATCATTACTAACCACAATAACCACACCGGGGTTCGCGTGATGTTAGCAACGCTCCGCTGCAAGATAATGTAGGTAATCAGTCCAAGTATCAGCAGTAACCACAAAGTCATCACGTATGTCTAAAGAACCCCGCATTGTCCGAGCGAATATTTTTGCGTTTCCCCCCAATCGGCAAACGCTGGGAGGAACCGCCTATCTTATTGTAGAAAAAGATGGCAACGTCCTGGTTGATACTCCTCCAGCGACGCCGGAAACTCAGGAGTTTTTGAGCCGTCACGGGGGGGTGCGATCGCTGTTTATTAGCCATCGTGACAGTATCGGCAATGCTACGGAACTTCAGCAAAGCACGGGTTGTCAGGTGATTATCCAAGAACAGGAAGCCTATCTGTTGCCTGAGGCGCAAGTCACGCCATTTCAACAAGAGATTCAGATTTCTAGGGATATTCAGGGAATTTGGACTCCTGGACATACGCCGGGTTCGGCCTGTCTGTATTACCGGCAACAGGGGGGAGTTTTATTTACGGGCCGTCATCTGCTTCCGAACCCTCAGGGAGAGGTGGTTCCGTTACGGACGGCGAAAACCTTTCATTGGCCACGACAACTGCGGAGTGTGGCTCAGTTACGCGATCGCTTTTCCCCAGATAGCCTCTCTCTCATCTGTCCTGGAGCCAGTACCGGTTTCCTACGGGGTCAACGGGCCATTGAAGACGCCTATCATCAACTGGCGGCTTTAGACCTCAATGCCTTGGCAACGGCGACGGCTCTCCTCTAGGGACCAATCTCCAAGCCAACAAACCCCAGTTACGAAAAAACCCCACCAGTGAGGGTGGGGTTGTCCAGACTAGGGGACAAGTCTTTTAAACTTGCCCTAATCCTGTAGTTCTAGAAGGGGTCTAGAACGAGAAGGTGGTCCGCAGCACACCGACGAAGGCATCATCAGCATCTTCACTACCTTGAGGCGCACTGAGCCAGATGACCCCAGGAGTGATGGAGATGTTGTCGTTGAGCTGGTAACGATAGAACGCTTCGACGTGAAGGGGAGTATCATCAGCCCCAGCACTACGGGAGGAGCTATCGTTGAACCCGCCGACATAAGGCTCAGCACCGGCCATTAGACCGAGCAGGTTACCGGGTCCACCAAAGTCGGGGAGGGCAACTCCTAAGCCGTAGTACCAGATATCGGCACTGTCTTGGCCAGGGGAGAGGGACTCAGCATCGGTGAAACCGCCAAAGGCGTTGACGGAGAGGCGGTCAGAGAGTTGGTACGCGGCCGAGAGAGCGTAGGAGTTGGTGTAGAGTGCGGCAGCATCACCAAAGGGTTGAACGCCACCGTCTGTTCCCGGCCCGAGTTTGAAGATGCTGTTATCGGCACCGGAGGCGTTGAAGAAGGCATGGTTGTAGGTTAAACCGACTTGCAGGTCGCCCGAGTCGAAGGTCAACTGACCCATGATGGAGTAGTCGCCGTTGAAGAGACCATTACCGCGATCGGGACTCGACGCATCACCTGCCAAGTACCCCGCAGACAGCATGAGACTGTCGGTAATGTCAATGTTGGCCCCAATCCCAGGTGCATCGGTCCCGAGTTTGTAGATGGGGTTGGATTCTGCAAAGCTGCTGATGGCGTTTTCGGCACCGGTGTAGCCTTCAAAGTAGGGGCTGATGGTGGGAACGAAGTCCTGCCATAAGCCACCGGCGGCGGGGAGATAGACTTGAATGTTGTCACCGAGGGGGAAGTAGTAGGCGAGCCAGCCAATGTTGACCCCATTCTCGTTATCGAAGTTATGGGTGAAGACCCCTTGGTCAAGGTTATTGAAGGTGGTGGCGTTACCGGAATCGAGACGAGTCCAGAGTTGATCCCGTCCGCTGAAGCTCGAAACGAAGTTGAGACGAACCCGGTTTTGAAACACGGTTTGGTTGTCGTCTACACCGATGTCTTCACCACCGAAGGCATCGGCGATCGCGAAGACGGCTTCCCCTTCGAGTTTGGTGGTGGTGGAGAACTGATTGGCTTCGAGTTCTGAGACGCGAGCTTCAAGACCGTCCACACGACCGCGCAGGGTTGCCAGTTCGGCGGCGAACTCTTCTTGCAGGCGACGAATGGTGGCTAGGTCGCTGGGATCGAGGCTGTCACCGTTACCCACGATTGCCACGATTTGGTCTAAACAGGCGTTAAGACCGGCGGCAAATTCATAACGAGTCATGAAGTTGTTGCCACGGAAGGTTCCGTCAGGATAACCGGCGATACAACCATAGCGTTCAACTAGGGATTGTAGCGCTTGGAACGCCCAGTCGGTCGGTTGTACGTCGCTTAGCTGAGAGACGGAGGTGACTTGATCGAGCGAGACCACCTCGTCGTCGTTGCCGTTGTCTTGACGAAGCCGTTGACCTTCGTTGGCTTCGATGAAATCGCCAACGGAGAGTTGTTTGCTGCCAAAATTGTGATCGGTCTGGCGATCCGTTTTGACCGCGTCGATACCGCTATCGACGGCTGCCTCTTTGGCTTGAGCCGGAGCGTTTAGCCCCCAGAATGCCGCGAGTAGCGGGCTGAATAGCAGAATCTGCCATGTTAGTTTACGCATCTTCCCTCACACCTAAAAACACAGGAACATTGAATATCGCGAAAAGCCGCCAAGGGCTGTTCACACATTTAACCATTATAGTGCGATCGCGACTACCAAAAATATGTAGCCTATGTCACAAAAAATCAAGGCGATCGCAGAAATTGGTTGGAACAGAAAACATCCTGTTCCTTGTGAACTGCCGTTTTTGGCCGACTTCCCCCCATTATAGTTCGCGTCTATCGGGATTGACCGGTCTTGAGAAATCGTGTTTGCCTGATTATTATGAGTTGAGATGGAGTTAAAAGAGGTATTAGGAGGTCTGAACTCCTTTTTTTGCGTTTTTTTGCAGTAATAAGCCATATTCTAAGCCCTCAACCACGGCTTGATAGGAGGCATCGATGATATTGGCGGAGACGCCAACGGTTGTCCAGCGGTCATGACCATTGGTGGATTCGAGTAACACCCGAGTTTTGGCGGAGGTTCCGGATTGACTATCGAGAATGCGGACTTTGTAGTCCACGAGATGACAATCGGCGATGGCGGGAAACTGCCCGACGAGGGCTTTACGCAGGGCCGCGTCTAGGGCGGAGACGGGACCGTTTCCTTCGGCGGACTGTAAACTTTCGCTGCCGTTGACGGTGACTTTGACGGTGGCCAGGGAGTTGCTGTCTTCATGGCCGCCGGCTTGGCTACAGTGGACTTGAAACCCTTTGACTTCAAAGAATCGCTCTCGTTGCCCTAGGGCCTCTCGGACCAATAAGTCAAAGCTGGCTTCGGCGGCTTCAAACTGATAGCCTTCATTTTCGAGTCCTTTGAGGCGATCGAGAATTTCGCGACTGGCGGGATTGTTTTTATCGAGATCAATGCCGAAGTTGCGGGCCTTGGCGAGAACGTTACTGAGGCCCGATTGGTCGGAAATAACAATCCGCCGCTGGTTGCCCACGGCTTCCGGGGCAATATGCTCATAGGTGAGGGGATTTCGCTGCACGGCACTGACATGGATGCCGCCTTTATGGGCAAAGGCGGAACGACCCACGAAGGCGGCGCGATCGTTGGGGGCCAGGTTCACCACTTCGCTGACAAAGCGGCTGGTTTCAGTCAGTTGGGCAAGCTGCTGGTCGTCTAAACAGTGATAGCCGAGTTTGAGCTGCAAGTTGGCGATCGCCGAGCAAAGATTGGCATTCCCACAGCGTTCACCGTAGCCGTTAATGGTTCCCTGAACCATCGTGGCCCCTCCCAAGACAGCGGCAACGGCATTGGCAACGGCCATTTCACTGTCATTATGGGTGTGAATCCCCAGGGGAATCGCCTCTCCTAACTCCGAGATGACCTCGGAGACGATTTGGGTCACTTCATGGGGTAAACTGCCGCCGTTGGTGTCACAGAGGGTTAACCATTCTGCTCCAGCCTCAGCAGCGGCTTTTAGGGTTTTTAGGGCATAGTCAGGATTCTGTTTGTAGCCATCGAACCAATGTTCGGCATCATAAATCACCCGCCGTCCTTGGCTACGGAAGTATTCGATGGTGTCCTGGATCATGGCCAGGTTTTCTTCAAGGCTGGTGTTTAAGCCTTCGGTAACATGGAGATCCCAAGACTTACCAAATAGGGTGATCCAATGGGTCCCGGCCGCTAAAATCGGCTGTAGCATGGGGTCCTCGGCGGCCCGGCGGCCCGGACGACGAGTTGAACAAAAGGCGACGACTTCGGCGTGGGTTAGGGGCTGTTCTTTGAGTTGCCAGAAAAACTTGACATCTTTGGGGTTGGCACCGGGCCAACCTCCTTCGATAAAGGGAACGCCGAGGCGATCGAGTTGATGGGCGATGCGGAGTTTATCTTCTAGGGAGAGGGATAGGCCTTCACACTGGGCGCCATCGCGCAGGGTGGTGTCATAGATGGAGATGCGTTTGGCAGTCATGGGCGAGGAGGAATTGTTCGTGGTTGTGGGTTCACCATCGTGAATGCTCCGCTCATGACGCTTCGCGTTCATAAGCGGCTTCCCAATCCCATAGCAGAGAGAGGGTGACCGGCATTCTCGGTGTAGCGCAGGAACTTTTGCCTTTCGCTACCTGCCCGTCCTTTCGGCGGGTCAGCTTCAGTTTGTCGGCCAGATATCGAGCTGCGATATTATACGACGCCCCCAAATCTGCGTTGTACCGCTTCCCATTAGCGAATGTCGCTAATTCGTACTGAGCCTTAGACCGTTGCACCTTTCCACTGCCATCGAAGGCCCAAGATGATGTTCCCCGTGCATAAACATACTCGACTTTGCCGCCATGCTCTTGAAGCTTTTGCTCTGTTAGCGTCACCAGGCGACGATGCAGCCAGCCATGAAACTTTTGCTTCAGGCTTGACCGCTTTCTGCCTCCTTTTGGTCGCCAGCCTTTGAGATCTTCAAAGACGATAGTGCTGGCTCCATACTCCAGAGCGAAATTGACGATTTGCCTAGATACCTGTTGAGCAATGTTGGCGTTAATGCCCCTTACTTTGCGGTACGGAGTCTTAGCAAATCCACGGTGCAACGTTTTGGTTTTTCGCGCCTTTTGCCGGATGATGTTGGCCTGTTTGTCTCGACGATCTATGTCAGAGGACGGATGAATGAACTTCCGAGCCAATACAGTGCCGTCTGGACAAACAATCGAGGCTGTAGCCAGGGTGTTAATTCCCACATCTACAGCGCACACCACATCGGTTTCCCACTTAGGCGGGACGATTCCGAAGGGCACTGCCAGATGACAGTGCTTCTGGGAAACCACCAGATAGGGAGACTTGATGGCGCCAATTAGATGCCGCTGCCGTTTACTGACAATCGGAACTTCTGCCCAGAGCCAATCAGAGCCATTCCAAACCTTGATCCAGGCCATCAGCAGGTGAGCATCGAACTTCACCAACTGTCCTTTGTAGAGAGCCCGATAGCATCCAGCATCTACGTTAAAGACAGGTGGCTTAGCATCCCGACGCTTCCGAACTCCTGACTGCCATTCTCGGTATCGAGTCAGATAGGAAGAGACCTGTCCTTTCACAAACTCGATAGCAGCACGACGTAGGTAGGACGGGAATTTGTAGAACCGCTTCTCGAAATAGAGATACTTCGGATCTCGATTCTTGCTGGTGCGATGAATGAGCTTTTCTACTGCCGCACAGAAGCTTTTTGCTGCAACCAGTTCCGGCCAGTGGCCAATGACCACATAGCTTAGAGCTTTGCAGTAAGCCCGGTACTCACCAACCGTTGCCGCCAGGTGAAGTCTCACTTCTGGCGATGGTTGCAAGCCCCATTTATCAGTGCGTACAATAGCTTTACTCATAATGAAGTATTTTAGCATGGAACGGGATTTTGTCACCCTGAAGACGAGAAATCACAGCGCTTACAGGCTGTGCTATCACTTGGTTTTGTCCATGAAGTATCGGCATAAATGCCTGAGTGCAGAGATGCTGAACAGGCTAGAGGTGATATTCACCGATCTATTGGTCAAGTGGGGAGGAGAGTTGATTGAGTTTGGCGGGGAGCCTGACCATGTTCATCTGCTGTTCGAGGTTGACCCCACAGTTAGGCTCTCTGACTTTGTGAAAAACTTGAAGTCGGTATCAGCCCGAAAAATGCGCCAGGAGTTTGCGGAGCAGCTACGCCCCTTCTACTGGAAGCCTTATTTCTGGAACCGGGCTTACGGACTGATTACGACTGGAGGACAGGCCAATATCGAAACTCTCCTGAAGTACATCGAGAATCAGGATGACCCGCGCCAACTCCGTCCGCCGCTAAAAGCGCGAATGACGCTTCGCGTTCATTCGTAGGATGCGCGGCGGTTTTGCTCAAATTTTAACCTGATGCTGTGATTGAGCCGCCAAGTTGTCACAATGGAGAGAGACGCTAACGGGTACACGCCAGTATCTCAATCGACAATCATGCCAACTATTTTTGCTGCCGGGAAAACCATCACCTGCGATCGCGGGGACAATCTGCGTCGCGTCCTTCTCCGCCAAGGGATTGATCTGTACAATGGCAAAGCCTCTGTGATTAATTGCCGGGGGATTGGGTCTTGTGGAACTTGTGCTGTGGCGGTTGAGGGCCGGGTGTCTGAGGCGAATTGGCGCGATCGCACCCGGCGATCGCTTCCCCCCCATGATCCCCAGCGCCCCCTCCGTCTAGCCTGTCAAACCCAAGTTCTCGGAGATGTTCGGGTGACCAAGTTTGACGGCTTCTGGGGCCAAGGAACGGAGCCGGTTTGGACGGCTGAGTCTCAGTAACCGAGTCTTAGTTACCGAGTCTCAGTCGCCGAGTCTCAGTCGCCGAGTCTCAGTCGCCGAGTCTGAGCAAATTCGTCGATACACCTGTCGATAAACCTATTGTGCAACGTATTTTTCAGGTTGTTCTGGGGGTTCTGTTAGCGATGGCGATTCTCTACTGGCTGGCCGAGGCGCAGATGTTTGAGGAAACGCCCTCTTCCGATGAATCGGTTGAAGAGGAGTCGATTCCCGAGGCGGAGCCGTTGAGTCCTCCATCGCCAACTCCTCAGACGACGGCGACCCCGAGTCCCACCCCCACCCCAAGTCCAACGGCCCAGCCGAGTCCCACGCCCACACCCACCCCAGAAACGGATTCCAATGATCCAATTCCCGCCCTTTGGTAAGTCGTTTAATTGAATCGAGTCAAGATCATGAGTAGTGAGATTTTAGTTATTGGTGGCGGTGTGATGGGGCTGTCCATCGCCGTCGAACTCAAGTTGCGCGGGGCCAGTGTCACCGTGATGAGTCGAGATATTCAACAGGCGGCGAGTCATGCGGCGGGAGGGATGTTAGCGCCTCAGGCTGAGAACCTATCGCCGGGGCCGATGTTGGAGTTATGTTTGCAGTCGCGATCGCTCTATCGGGATTGGACGCAGAAACTCGAAGGTCTCTCGGGAATCGCGACGGGATACTGGCCCTGTGGAATTCTGGCCCCGGTCTATGAGGCGACAGCCAGTGCGCCTCCGAGGGAGGCGGGGCCGTCCTTATGGCTCGATTCTCAGGCGTTGCAGGAGTATCAGCCAGGATTGGGAACTGATGTGGTGGGGGCCTGGTGGTATCCCCAAGATGCTCAGGTGGATAATCGGGCGTTGATGCGATCGCTCCTCGGGGCGGTTGAGGCTCTGGAGATTACGCTGAAAGAGGGGGTAACCGTTGAGGCGATCGCCCAGGAAGGCGATCAAATCGTCGGTGTACAAACCGCCGCCGGACTCCTCACCGCTGACCATTATGTGCTTGCGACTGGATCTTGGTCGAATCAACTGTTCCCTCTGCCGGTTAAACCCATTAAAGGGCAAATGTTCTCCGTCCGCGCTCCCCGTGTCAATGGGGAATTGCCTCTACGGCGAGTTCTCTATGGCCCCAATACCTATATTATTCCCCGTGGTCATGGGGAAATTGTGGTTGGGGCTACCTCCGAGGATGTCGGTTTTGTGCCGGGAACGACCCCTGAGGGACTGCGATCGCTCCTAGACCGGGCCATCCGCCTCTATCCGGCTCTGGGAGACTATCCCATGCAGGAAATTTGGTCAGGATTCCGCCCCGCAACCCCCGACGAACTCCCCATCCTAGGCGATAGTTACTGTGATAACCTCAGTCTGGCCACGGGTCATTACCGCAACGGCATTCTCCTGGCCCCCATCACCGCCAAACTCATCGCCAATCTCATCTGTGATCAGCAGCGAGATCCTCTCCTGGATGCTTTCGCTTGGAATCGCCCCCAATCCTCTTCAACGACCTCAGAGACTATGCTGACCTCTATTCGTCAACCAGCCCCCCAACCGATCGCCGTTAATTCCCCTGAACATGATCCTCTCATCATTGCGGGTCGGTCGTTTCAGTCTCGTATCATGACTGGCAGCGGCAAATATACTGACTTTGAAACCATGCGCGGTAGTATTGCCGCGAGTGGCTGTCAGATTGTCACCGTGGCGGTCCGTCGGGTGCAAACCAACGCCCCGGGCCATGAAGGGTTAGCCGAAGCCCTAGACTGGTCTAAAATTTGGATGTTACCCAACACCGCTGGCTGCAAAACCGCTGAAGAAGCCATCCGCGTCGCGCGATTGGGACGGGAAATGGCGAAACTCTTGGGACAAGAAGACAACAACTTTGTCAAACTGGAGGTAATTCCTGACTCGACGTATCTGCTGCCAGATCCCATCGGCACTCTCGAAGCCGCTGAACAACTGGTGAAAGAAGGGTTTGCGGTTCTCCCCTATATCAATGCTGACCCCATGTTGGCCAAACGCCTCGAAGAAGTCGGCTGTGCGACGGTGATGCCTCTCGGGTCTCCGATTGGCTCAGGACAAGGGATTCAGACGGCGGCGAATATCCGCATTATTGTTGAAAATGCTCAGGTTCCTGTGGTGGTTGATGCGGGAATTGGAACACCCAGTGAGGCGGCGTTTTCGATGGAGTTGGGGGCTGATGCGGTCTTGATTAATTCGGCGATCGCCCTGGCTCAAAATCCCGTAGCGATGGGGCAAGCTATGGGCATGGCCGTTATCGCTGGACGACTGGCCCACCACGCCGGACGGATTCCCATTCAAGCCATGGCCAGTGCCAGTTCCCCCCTCACGGGGACGATCTCGAGTTAAGAGGATATCAATTGCCCCCTAGTCCTCGGGAACGCCGTGGTTCTCGGCAAATGTTCCAATTCCAAAATCTAAGATACAATTAGCTCAGATTTGTCAAGGGAGGATCTTTAAAATGCTCGACATTGCCGAAACACGCACCTCAGTCGCAGTTCTTCTCTCTTGGGTTCTTTTTGTCGTCACCCTCGTTCCTGGGGGCTTCCTGGGCTATCTATTGCGCCGTAATGGGGTTTGGATTGGGGTCGGACTCTGGGTGGTTAGTCTCCTCTTGCCTTTCCCTACCGCTGAACTGGCGGCCATCTCCCATCGTGGCTTCACGGGACTGGCCACGGGGACGATTCTCGGCTATCTCGGCTTAATCTGGCGACAACGTCAAGCCAGTGAGTAGTCAAGATTTAATCTAACGCTGATTAAATCAACAACATTTTTGTGGGGGTGAGTCCTGGCGATCGCCCCTCAATCTATGAACTATTCCAAACAATTTTATCCAAAAAAATACGGATTTTAAATAATACCGGCTATTTCATCGATTACTCATTTATTTTTACTCATTTATTTAAGGTAATGACCCATGTCAGAAGCGAATGGTGTGATGATGCAGTATTTCCACTGGTATAGCCCTGCCGATGGCAGTTTGTGGAATCAGGTTGCACGCAATGCTAAGGATTTAGCCGACGCGGGAATTACCGCGTTATGGTTGCCTCCAGCCTACAAAGGGACTGGCGGAAGTCATGATGTTGGCTATGGGGTCTATGATTTATTTGACTTAGGAGAATTTGACCAAAAAGGGTCTGTTGGCACGAAATATGGCACAAAAGATGAGTACATCAGTGCCATTCAAGTTGCCCAAGCGGCGGGTATCCATATCTATGCAGATGTGGTATTTAATCATAAATTAGGGGCAGACCATCGAGAAGAATTTACCGCTACCCCTTACGACCTCCAGAACCGCCATGCCCCCATTGGAGAGCCGCAAACCATTCAGGCTTGGACTCATTTTAACTTCCCGGGTCGTCAAGGTCAGTATTCTGAATTGGAATGGCATTGGTGGCACTTCACGGCAGCGGATTACAATGCTTTTGATGATGATTTTGATGCCGTTTATTTGTTTAATGGCAAGACCTTTGATGATGAAGTGGACTTAGAAAAAGGAAGTTTTGACTACCTCATGGGGTGTGACTTGGATATGAGTAACCCTGATGTTCAGCAGGAGTTGAAATATTGGGGAGAGTGGTATGTCAAAACAACTCAGGTAGATGGCTTTCGCTTTGATGCGGTGAAACATGTCAAAGCCGGCTTTTTCCCGCAATGGCTGAATCATGTTCGCCATCATGGGGGGCGGTCTTTGTTTGCGGTGGGTGAGTATTGGTCGGGGAATATTGAGGCACTGCATCATTTTATTGGGGCGACGGGTGGCGATGTCATGCTTTTTGATGCCCCCCTTCATTACAATTTTAGTGATGCTAGTAAGCAGGGGGATAGCTATGATTTGCGGCAAATTTTTGACGACAGTTTAGTTAAGGAACAGCCAGCTTTGGCGGTCACTCTTGTTGATAATCATGACTCTCAACCGTTGCAGTCCTTGGAATCTGTAGTAGAGGGGTGGTTTAAGCCGTTAGCCTATGCGTTGATTTTGTTGCGTCGGGATGGCTATCCCTGTGTGTTTATGGCAGATTATTATGGGGCGAATTATAAGGATGTAGGCCGGGATGGTCAGGAGTATGAGATTTGGTTAGACAGTCATCAATGGTTGATTGACAGGTTTCTCCAGGCCCGTCGCACTTATGCTTATGGCGACCAGTATGATTATTTCGATCATCCTAATACTATCGGTTGGACTCGTTTGGGGGATGAGGCGCATCCTGGGGGATTGGCGGTGGTGTTGAGTAATGGGGAGGCGGGAAGTAAGTTTATGGAGGTGGGCCAGGCGAATTGTACCTATGTGGATGCAACGGAACATATTACGGAACCGGTGGTGACGAATGAGGAGGGATGGGCCGAGTTTTCTTGTGAGGCGGGTTCGGTGTCGGTGTGGGTTCCGCATTAGTTGGCTGTCGCGTCTCCCGAATTTTGCTGTGTTCCTTGGCAAAAAATGGGAATCCCAACGCGATTGATATGTTCGACTAACTTGGGTTCGTCAATGTTGTTATAATTAATAATGTCGAAAAAGTAGGGCAGTGGATAGGTTTCATTGAGTAAGTCGGCAAGTTGAAAAACGGTTGAGTGGGTGACAGATTCACCTTTGAGAGCTAGGTCAACATCTGACCCGACTTTGTAGTTGCCTTTGGCACGAGACCCAAATAAGAGGACTTGGGAAATTTCTGGAAATTTGGCGATCGCCTCTCGGATATTGCCTAAGTCTTGGTCTGTCAGTCCATAGTTCATGGTTAGAATTGATCTAATTTGGCTTCAAAGGTGTCATAAAGATTTTTCAGGAGGGGAAAATACTTATGACGAATTCGCTCCTCAACTGCAATTGCAGTTTTTTCGTTATCGGTATGTGCCATCAAATTACGGTCTTGAAGAGCCTCAATCTAGTCTTGACCTTGTGTGATGATTTCTGCTTGAAATGCCTGTTTTAGCGCTTCTCTAGGAGTTTTAACTGTAAATCCTTCCATTTCTTCATAATCTTTTAAGAGCTTCCAGGATAGCTCAAATGCCATTTCAAAAAATTGAATGAGTCCAGCCCGTTCCACTAAAGACGGCGATTTTATTTCCAGGGCTTTTTCTAGCAATAAAAACGTTCGTTTAAAGTTAGAAAACCGCTGTATCCAGCGAATATCTAGGTCTGTCATATTATCCCACTAACTTCTGTTGCAGTTCGTCTTTAATCTGACTCAAAATCGAGCTTTCATCTAAGGAATCGAGGATTTGCTGAACCACCACTTTTGGCCCCTCGGGTCCCCAAGAGGCCCCATTAGCTAGATAGGTTTTGGCAACCTGACCGATCGCATAGGTTGAAACCCCCGCGACACTGGCTTGGGTGATGGCCACTGAAAGATAGCCCCCAAACGCTAACCCACCCGTGGCCGGCGTGGCGACACCAAACAGACTTTTTAAGCCACTTAAGCCCAAATTCGCTAACAGTTCACTGGCACTAATTCCCCCCATACTGAGGGCAATTTTCTGTAAAAGGTCGATCGCCCCGGTTTGGGTCATGGGAATACCATACAACCGCGATAGGGACATCAGCAGGAATACATCGACGGTGGCGGCGGTGAGGATATCGACGACGGTGACGGGGTTGAGGGCGATCGCCATCGCTTTGGCCATAACCCCATTCCAGATCAGGCGGTTGGCCTGGCGATCGCGAATCTCCATTTTTCGCTGTACCACTTGCTCATTCACCTCATCGGCATAGAGCATACTGTTTAGGGCCACTAGGGATTTCCCTTCTCGCTGGAGAATCTCTAGGATTTTGAGTTTCAAGTCCTGAACTTGGGGTTTCCCGGTTTCCATCACCACCCCTTTGCTTCCATCGGACTTCTCGACCAAAATAGGGGTTAAGGGAGAGGCGGCGGCCATGACAATGCGATCGCTCGTCAGCAGTTGTCGCACCCGCTCATTACGCACTTGATCATAAATGGCTTGGCGATCGGTATCGGGATATTGGTCAATTTTATTAAACACCAACAAGAGGGGTTTGCCCGCCTCTCGAATCTCCGAGAGGGCATCATATTCAACTTGGGTGATGTCCCCGGAAATCACAAATAAAATTAAATCCGCTCGTTTGGCAATCTGATGAGCTAATTCGGCGCGAGTTTGGCCGTGAACTTCGTCTAAACCGGGGGTATCGACTAATTCTACCCGTGCTGTTCCCACGGTGGGCAACGAGACCTGTAAAATGTCATCAATCCCCTCAGCGACGGCACTGCGGGTTAAGGTCCAATCGACGCTTTGCTGCGATCGCGTCACGCCATGCAGGGGACCGGTTTCAAACACCGGCTGTCCCACCAACGCATTCAACAGAGAGGATTTACCCCGTCCCACCATCCCGAACGCCGCAATCTGCACCACGTCCGATTCTAACTTATCTAACATGGTCTCTAAGCCCTCAATTTCGGCTTCTAAGCCGGTTCGTTCCCGGGCCGAGAGATCTAACCGTTCTACCAGTTCATGTAACGCCGTTTTTGCCCGTTTATAATTGAGTTCCGATTGAATGTCGGCAAAACTAAAGATCGCTTCATCGAGTTCACGTTCAAAATTGGAAGTACGGGGGTTAGGCATACGGAAATGATGATGAGAAACAGGGAGAACAACTCCTCAGGATGACTGCGGCATCCTGATGAGCTAAAACTGAGTGCCAAGAACCTTAAGAGGCGCGACTCAGAATGGAGAGATCTGCTGATCCAAAATTCGTACTTAGCGCAACTTGCAAGTTTTCTAAGGATTCTATCAGCCAGCGGACGGCTTCTCGGGTGCTTTGATCATAATGGTCAAAGAGAATCGAAAAGCGTTTTTCTAAATAGGGACGAACTTTACGACAAATGAGCAGAATCTTCAGCAACAGAGCCATCACAAAGGTGGGGCCAATGTTGGAGAGAAGGTCGATTAGAACGTAGTGGTTGGGGTTTTGAGGACTTTCAACGACTAAGAAGTTGAGCAACTGACTACAGGTGCGAACCAGCAAAAAGTCTGTGGGTTTTTGGTCGTCACATTGGGGCAGGGTATTCATCAGATGGTGGTGTAGCTTATCGTAGAATAAGCGCCGGCCGTAGTCTTCATCGATGGTTGTGATCAGGTATTCAAATAAGTCCTCTTTAAATTGTCGGTAGGTTCGTGTTTGACTGGTATGGGTTCGGAAGGTTTGGGCTAAGTCTTTGTAGGTGTAGGCGCCTTCGGCACGGCCTGAAAATTGCTTAACGGCGACATACAGCTCGCGATCGCCTAATAAGGTGGGATTTCTGACGGGCTGAATGATGCGAGGATTTTTGAGTAACTTAGGATTTTGTCGCGCCAATTGTGCCCGTTTTACTTTATAGGCGACATACTTCGACAAGTGAACTTCATATTGTTTTTGACGCTGTGCCTGTAGCTTTTGAACCGTTTGTTGATGTTCATAACTACTGCCTTCTCCGACTAGAGAATGGGAATAGAGATAGGGGTAGCGCCCGATTAATGTTCCTAAGGGACGTTGTTCAGGAGGTTGCTCACTGGCTTTGTTGCGATCGACGACTTGGACTAAGCGCTGAAGCGTGAGATACTCGTCACTGCCTTTAAACTGTTGCAGTAAGTTCTGAATACGTCGTGCGTCTCTCGACTGCATCCGGCGATCGCCTGAGCTGCCGATGATATTCACCAACTCGGGAATCGCTGGCTGGTGCTTGGTCTCCATCTGCCAGTGATTGATGAGTATATGGCAACAGCGGTTCAGAACGCTGTTAAACTCATCTTCAGCTTGTTCTAAGGAGACAATACTCTGAATAATCGAAGCAATTTCAGGATCGGGATAACCCGAACCCTGTACAAACAGGGCTCTGAAGCGTTCGAGCAACCGTTCCGGCGCTTCAACCTTCACTAAATCGAGCAGGTGATCGTATAATTCCTGCTCTGCTAGATACAGATCGTTGAATTTAGCCATGTTGATGTAGCCCCCTTGAACCTCAGTAGTAGGCTCAAGTATGCTTCCTACTCCGAGTCAGTAATCGAAACAGATTTACGCAGGTGTCAGTCAGAGCCGCTATTTAGTTGATACACATTAACCAGTCTGGCTAACTAGCGAAGGAGCGCGATGAGTTCAAGCTCACGTAAAACTCCTGGGAGGGTTGGAAGCTCCGTGATTGATCAATTCGCTCTAATTCCGGTTCCGTCTGCGACGTTGCCATAGCAATGTTCAGTCGTAAAGAACGAGGATCAACCCATCACTCGCTTCTTGATGATCGTTGTTTGATCAGGTAGCCAAGTCCTCCA
>NZ_JAWOCL010000198.1:0-5598 GCF_046483825.1 Sodalinema sp. | reverse complement strand
CAACTACCCCGGCAGAGCAGGACACTGTATTTAGCTCGCAATTCCCTAAAATCCCTTTGAGGGATTGAAACAAAGATGTCTTTGGCTAAACGTTTGCTCACTTGGTAGCTCGCAATTCCCTAAAATCCCTTTGAGGGATTGAAACATGACACCAGAGAGCCACTGGATGCAGCGGGCAATCTCGCAATTCCCTAAAATCCCTTTGAGGGATTGAAACAAAATTATTATTTTCCCAAAAATCACTCCCCAGAACTCGCAATTCCCTAAAATCCCTAGGTCTTGACTTTAACTCCTAAACAAACCATTCTCAAAATCTTCCCGAAAACTGTTAAGCCTTTCTTGAAGCTGTTCAGTCAAACGTTCAATGCGAGAATCTTGACTGAGGCAAGGAGATTGACCCGTTGCCACTTTCTTCAAAGCAATAGCCGCTTGGTTTTGTCTGTTTTTATCTCTAATTTTACGAATAGGAGTTAACAAGTCTAACTTTTGTCTTGGATGACACAACCTGGAGAGATGACAAGGATTATAATCAATTCCAATCGATGCACACCAATCTTGCCATTTAAAAGATAGAATCGTCGAATTGGTTACAACCGGTATCCAAGGAACCCGAAGCGCATCAGCAACGATCGCACCATGCATTGCTTCAGTTATTAAAATCTCTGTTTTGCTAATTAATGATAAAACTTCTTCTACATCCGACCGAGCATCGATATAGCCAAATCCTAAATTTTTACAAACTCTTTCCCATCCCTGGCCCGCAAGCTCATAATGGGGCATATATGAGAATTGATAGTCTTTCTCATTGCTGCTGCTCAATAACTGGCGAATTAAAGCAGCTCCGTCCGTGACCGCTGCATTTTCTTCTAGCCCCAAGACTCGGGCGGACAGCGGTCCTCGTACACAATAAACTTTATAGGAGTCATCAAGTGTTAAGACGCCCTTACCATAACCTGCCCCAGTCCCAAATATGACTCGACGACGCGCCCAATGAGTTCGGGAGTGCAGATCATCATTAAGTAACGTGCCAATCCCCACAAACGCTAAACTTTTGTCATCATCAATTAAATCTGGAATGAGTTGATTCCAGATCCAAGGGTTAAGTTCATCCCCAAAATTATTGACACCTTCTGGTAATTTATAATAGCATAATTTCATAGCATCATAGAAAAAACAGAGTGCTTTTCTTGAGTATTTTATTTATAGCTTTATATTATACAAAATATTGTACCGCGTCAAGCTGTCATGGAAGTTGGCGGCGACAACAGATTGAGTAAGACTGTAACTCTCTTTAGTTCTCGTTCGCACTGTCCCCGCCAGCACCCCTTCAATTGGGTATACTCAACTCGGATCTCGATGAGCCGCCAGATCCAATCGGCTTCATCTGGAGTTAGTCTTTCTTGGTTCTCCTAAAGCGCCGATCAGTTTGCACTAAGCCTATATCTGATTGAATTGAGTTGACATAAGATAGAGCTAACTCCTATAATACGGCAATGAGCTTCTATGCTTGAGTTTTACAAAAAAATGTGTATGTATAACATTACACATCAATGAGGCTCACATAAAACGAATTCCTTAGCTGGATTTCCTGTTAGTCCAATATCCTTACAATTCAACACAATTCAACTTCAGGAGAGACCTTCAGCTTATGTCTGACAGCTATTGTTTTTGTACCTTAAGCGTCGGTGATCGCTACCGAAATCACGCCAAACAGTTAGCAAAGGATATTCAGAAGTACGCTCCTGGAGTATCATTTGTCATCTTAACGGATAATCCGGATGATTTTTCAGAGTTTCCCTCAGTTTTAGCATTTCATCACCGCTTACAGTCTGTGAAAGGCTATCATGATAAGCGATTTGTTTTAGAAAAATCACTCTCTCTCTTTGAATCCTGTTTTTTTGTGGATGCCGACGTGCGAATTTTGAGTCCGGTTCCTGATGATTTGAATTGGAATCCAGGATTAACAGCTCGAGCAGGCTGTGCCTTAGTTAAGCATCTAAAAAGTATCAAGAATAACCGTAATGTTGAAATTGTAAAGAAGGTTGCTAACGACGTAAAGGTTGATATTGAGCAAGTACAATGGTTGCATGAATTCTCCTTTATCCTGCGCCGTCAATCTGGGAAAGAAGTCGAATTTTTTAGAGCCTGGCAAACACTTTCTTACTTCTTCGAGAGTGAAGGATTGTATAGCGGGGAAGGGTATTCAATGGGTTTAGCCGCATCAAAAGTCGGATTGAACTTTAGCTTTGATAGAACGAAATGGTTTGAGATTTTTAAGGATAATATTGAAAAACAAAGAATAAAACAAGGTCATTCAGACTCAACAGACAAAACCATCTACTTTGAAGAACACAAAGCGATTGAGTATCCTCAGCGAAATTTAGTGAGGAAGGCAATCTCGAAAATACTTAATCAAGCCATCTTTTATTATCGTCTGTTGAGATTGCGGCAACAGAGAGCGCAAGACGAAGAATTTAAAAATATTTTCAAGAAGTAAAAAATAAGTAAAATAGTCACCGCTAAAACCATTTAAAACCTCCCACGGTTCCTGAATCCCGGACAGGTCAGGTAAAATGGGGAGACCCAACCACTCCCTCAGCGCCGTGACACAGCATCGCGCCCAACCCAACTCACAAACCCTCCAGCATCACCTCGCCGCCGTCGCCAAAGACTACTATGGCCTCCTGGGACTCCATCCCTCCGCCTCCGTCATCGAAATTCGCCAAGCCTACCGTCAACTCAGCAAACGCTATCACCCCGACACCACCACCCTTCCCCCCCACATCGCCAAAGGGAAATTTCAGCAACTCAACGAAGCCTACGCCACCCTCAGCAACCCCGATCGCCGGGCCACCTATGACCTAAACATTCGCTATTCCCGCATCTCCGTCATGCAGCCGGGTCCCCCCCTCAACCGTTCCCCAGGCGCCTCAGGCCATTCCCCTAACCACGCCTATCTCGATCCCATCGATCGCCCCCTCTCCCCCGGCGAACTCTTCGCCCTGCTGCTCATGGGAGCCTCCCTCCTCGGCTGTCTCCTCCTGGCCATCGGAATCGCCATCTGGCGGGGCGATCCCCTCTAACGCCTAGCCTCCTCCGGTCTTCTCCCCTACAATAGAGAGAGAGAATCTTAAGTTTTGTTGCGCGATATGACCCCCTCTGCTGACACGCCGCTCTACAACTACCCCCTTCCCGAGATCGAAGATTGGCTCCGATCGCTCGGCTGCGAACAAGATCCCCAAGAACTACACCATTGGCGCGTCGATCGCCCCCAATGGAACGCCGACATCTGGCTCGACGTCGATCGCCTCGTCGTGCGCTACCTCGACAAAAACGCCAACCCCAGCAGCGACGAGGGCCGCTCCCGCTCCTTCCAATACTCCCTCAGCCGAGAAGACATCGAAGAAGCCGTCTTCGGCGAAGGCGTCGAACAAGCCATCTTTGGAAATTCCTAAAACTCCTGCAACTAAAACTCTTGCAACAACTGCGGTAGATAATCATAGCCATCGACCCCAATCACCGCAATAATCTGCGATCGCCCGCGACTCAACAGGCCCTCAAACGCCTCCTCCCCCAACTGGCCGCGCAAAATCGACAACACCCCCGCCGCCTGTCGCCACTCGCTGGCCTCAATCTGCTGTAACACATAAGCCGCGATCGCCCCCATCGTCACCGCCCGCAGCCAATCCTGAAGCCGATAATACGCCTCCGCCAACGCCGCCCAATTCAACCCCTGCAAAAACAAATCCCCCGACGACTGAGCCGCCTCCACCCCCTTCAGCAAATAGCCCACCGCCCCCGACGGCTGCTCCAACAACACATAAGCCAGCCCCAAACTGTAATAACACAACGCCAAACTCTGGCCATCGCCCAACTGTTGCGACAACTCCAACCCCTGCTCAAGATAGCCCATCGCCTGTTGCGAGAGATCCGCATCCAACCGTTCCACCTGTTGCGCCGCCAACACCTGAGAATAGCCCAAATTCGCCAACGCATTGGCCACCCCCAAGCGATCGCCCACCTGTCGCGCCAAAATCAAGGCCCGCTGACTGCGATCAATCGCCTCACTGTACTGCTTGCGAGACAAACACAACCGACTCAAATGATTGTAATTGGCTAACTCACAGGGGCGATCGCCCGCCTGCTGCGCGATCGCCAACGCCTCCTCATGAAACCCCTGCGCCCGCTCATAGTCACCCAACGCCCGCTGAGAATAGCCCAACAGCGTCAAAATCCGGGCCTTCTCCTGAGTTCCCTCCACCCGCTTCAGAGGAACCTCCAAATAAGCCAACGTCTGCTGCAAATACTCCCCAGACAACGACGCAAACACCCCACCATACAGCGGAAACGTCTCCCGCTGAGCAAAACTGCGCAAAATCTGTAACGTCATCTGAAAACAACAGTCCGTCAACCTCGGGCGCGCCGCAAACCCTTGCGACAACTGACCCCAAATCGACGCAAACACCAAAAACGTACTCACCGACAGTTGTTTCCCCATCTTGGCACTATAGGGCTGGCGATCGAACCAAGCCACCAGCCCCCGCTGCAAGCCCTGCAACAGCACCGCCAACTCCAACCAAGCGCGATCGCCCAAATCCAGATGACGTTGCGCCAACGCCTCCAACGACCCCCCTTGCTGCAACGTCGTAAACAACTCCCGAGGGAAATAAGCCGCCGTCTTCCGCGCCCACAAGGACCAAGGACCCGGCTGCTGCTGAGCCTCCCCAAAGCCAATGGAGCGATTTCCCCCCTCATAAATCCAACTGACTAAATCCCCTTCCAACTCCGCCAAGCGCCCTAACCCCTCACTCAACCCAGCTCCCAACTCCTGAAGATGGGACTCCGACTGAGTTTTGAGGGACTGAGCCAACTGTTGTAGGCGATCGCTCGTCCAGGGTCGTTCCTGATTGGGATCGAGTACCCCCACCAGCACCGCCAACCGTTCCTCCGACGCCGCCGCCGACAGCCGTTTCACCGTCGTTGTCACCGCCGCCGTGGTTTGATGCTCCTGTTCCCAGCGCCGCAACTGACCTTCAATGGTCTGTAACGCCCGTAACTTGCGGCTCACCTTCGACGACGAACCCGCCGAAGCCTCCAAACTCTCGCGACGTTCTAATAAACAGCGCTCAAAAATCTCCGAGGTTCCCGGACGAATCTCCCGTAACAGCCGTTGATAGACCTGTTCAACCGATCGCACCCGTCCCGCCAGAGTACTGTCGAGGAGTTTATCAATAACCTGTAAATAGCGATCGCGATCGGACATCACTCAACCCCCCATTATGGCAATAACAACTCCACATCCCCCGATTGAGGGAGCCGAGGAACCTGACGTTGACGGCGTTCCTCTCCCTCCAGAGACGTCTCATCCACCGTCTCTTGCGTTCCCTCAGCCAACTCTCGATTGGCTTGCTCCTCCAACAGAGACAGATAATTGGGATTAAACAAACTCGTCAACACATGAACCAGGCGATCGCGCTGCTGACGGGCACAATAATACAGTCCGAACTTTCGCTCCAGAATATCAGTGGGAAATTGATCCTACAGGGAGCAAAATTCTAATCGTATCTGAAAGGGACGGAAACACCATATCTCCAGAGC
>NZ_JAWOCL010000191.1:0-37087 GCF_046483825.1 Sodalinema sp. | reverse complement strand
CTCCCCCCTCTTGCCTCTTGCCTCTTGCCTCTTGCCTCTTGCCCTCTCCCCCCCTTGCCCCCCCGCCTAACAATTGTTACATTTATTCATAATATTGAATGATTCCTGGCTCCTACGAGACGCGCCGTTATGACAGATACGCTCACCAAACTGGCCTACCAAACCTTCCAACAGGGGAAAAGCTACTTCGGCGTTGCCCATAAAACCCTCAGTACCCAACTCGGACAACTCGCAGTCGGCAACCGAGACAACGAGACCTTTCCAGTATCCCCGGAACTGGTCGATCGCATCTATACCCGCCTCAATCAAGTCATCGAAACCGACTGGAACGATGCCGAAAAAGGCATTTATCCGGTTGAGACGCTGTTTGATAATCCCTGGGCTGACTTTTTCCAATATTATCCCCTCGTTTGGTTTGATTTACTCAAAATTTGGGATCGAGTTCGTAACAAACAATATCAATCCTTCGACGCTACAATCGACCTCAACGACTACCCCAAATACTATCGGCAAAACTTCCACCATCAAACCGATGGCTATCTTAGCGACCTCTCCGCTAATCTCTACGATGTCCAGGTCGATATTCTCTTTAACGGGGCCGCTGATGCCATGCGTCGCCGTATTTTAGCCCCTCTCAAACAGGGGTTGAGTCACTTTGCCGACGTTCCCCCCAGTCAAATTCGGGTCTTGGATGTCGCCACGGGAACCGGACGCACCTTGCGCTTCCTGCGCTCCCTGTTGCCCAAAGCGGCCCTGTTTGGCACCGATTTATCCCCCGCCTATCTGCGTAAAGCCAATCAACTCCTCGGGGAACTCCCCGGCGAACTCCCACAACTGTGCCAAGCCAACGCCGAAGATCTCCCCTACCGAGATGACCAGTTCCACGGCGTCTCCTGTGTCTTTACCTTCCATGAACTCCCTGGTTCAGCACGTCAGAACGTGATTGACCAATGTTTCCGAGTTCTCAAACCGGGGGGAACCTTCGTCATTTGTGACTCGATTCAGGATAATGACGACCCCAAACTCAATCCCCTACTCCATAACTTCCAGAAAACCTTTCACGAACCCTATCACCGCAGTTACGCTGAGGATGATATGACAGGACGGCTCGAAAGCGCTGGATTGGTCGAGATTGCCACGCAACTGCACTTTATGAGTAAATACTGGTGGCCCACAAGCCAGCCTAGGACAAATCTTGACGGGGAGGCGGGGATAACCTCCGCGTCCCTAGTCAATTGCTAAAAAGAAGCGATACAGTGGGTTTGGCAACTGAGATTGTGAGGTACTTCGCGTGACCACAGAACAAGAGACGATGCAAGACAATGTCGCTACCGATAATATCGCCACCGATGACTGGAGCGGGGACAATGATGTGGTGAACTATCCCCAAGAAATTGAAACGGTCATTTCTAGTTTGGCCCAAGACCAAAAAGCGATGGTGGGTCATAATGATGACACCTATGCTTGGAAGTTCAAATACGGCAGTGTAGAAGTCTTTGTGCAACTGACGGGAGAGACGGAAGAGGATCTGTTTACGGTTTGGTCTCCGGTGTTGAAGCTACCGGCGACGGATGAACCCGGTTTGATGCGTCACTTGTTGCAAATGAACTGGGGGGCGACCTTTGAGTCCCGGTTTGCCATTGTTGACGATCAGGTGGTGGTCTTGTCGTCGCGGACGGTGGCGGACTTGAATCCCAGCGAAATTTCCCGGTCGATTACGATTGTGGCAACGATCGCCGACGATAATGACGAGGACTTACAGGAGAAATTCGGAGCCTCCTAGGTGACCTCCTCGGACGGTTGCTGGCGGCTGATTCCCCTCCTGGAAGCTCCAGGAGGGTTTCACATGGCGGCGGATGCTTGGTTACTTGACCAACACCGTCAAGGGATGATGCCGCCGACACTACGCTTTTATACTTGGTCAACGCCAACCCTCTCGCTGGGCTATCACCAACGCCGCTATCCTCATCACTGGCCCGAGGTGAGGTGGCAGGGACAACCCCTGTCTTGGGTGCGGCGACCCACGGGAGGACGGGCGGTATTACATGATGGGGATTTGACCTATAGTTTGGTGACGTCCGGCTGGTCCGGTCGTCGCGAGGCGGTCTATCGTCAACTCTGTGGCTTTTTACAACTGGGATGGCAACGGTTGGGGGTTCCGTTGAGTTTCGGCGATCGCCCCCCCTCGGGCCACAATCCCAATTGCTTTGCTACAGCCACGGCGGCCGACTTAGTCACCCCAGAGGGATATAAGTTTATTGGTAGCGCCCAACTCTGGCGTCAGGGCGCTGTTCTGCAACATGGCTCGATGCAACTTGCCCCCAATCAGGTGTTACAGGCCCAGTTATTTGGGGTCCAGAAGACGCCATCATCTGCTCTGGGGGGTTATCTCCCCAAAGACATCAACGGCCTCGTCAGCCGCCTAACTCAAGCCGCTCAAGATGCGTTTGGAGTGACGTTTGAGGTGCAACCCTTGGCCCCCGAAGAAATCGCCGCCATTAAAACCCAGGCGACAACTTGGAGAGTGGAACCCTACAGGCCATCGCCTCGGGGCTAAGGATTAAGATAGAGACAACAAGGCACACCATAAGCGCGGACATCGTGACTCAGGAATTTCAGGTCTCTGTAACCCCCGTTGGCGTCGATGAATATTTACTACGCACCGAACGGGTTGAACCGGGTGTTCCTCTAGCGGAGGAACAGACGGTGTGGAATCTCGATCGCTGGATGCAGCAAGCCCAGCGATTGATGAATGATCCGGTGTCGGGCCTGTTAACGCAACAACAAACGGGCGCGTCACCCATGCCGTCAAGTTTGGTCGGCCTGGGACAAGAGTTATATGATGCCCTGTTTTGTGGGGATATGCGCGATAGCTGGATGATGGCCCAGGCCATCGCCCAAAACCATCAGCAACCTCTACGATTGCGCTTAGGGCTAAAGGGCAACCGCCTACCGAGTTTGCCTTGGGAAGTTCTACATGATGGGGATTATCCTCTGGCGACGGGAACCAATATCCTCTTTTCCCGTTATCAGCCGGCCACCAACGGCCTGGCCCCTCCCACCATTGCCACGCCTTTAGAACCTCATCAACCGTTGCGAGTGTTGATGGCGATCGCCGCCCCGAGCGATCGCGCGAATTTGGAGTTAACCCGCGAAGCTGAAGAACTCGAAGCGGAGTTACGGCGACTGTACACCCAGGGAACGGTTCCCCAAGTTCCCACTCAAGTCGAAATTCTGCGCCAACCCGATCGCGCCCGACTCACTCAAGCCCTCGAACATGGTCATTATCATGTCTTTCACTATGCTGGCCATAGCAATTCTGGGGTGACGGGAGGCAATGTTTACCTGGTTAACCAAAGTACGGGTTTAACGGAAACCCTCAGCGGCGATGATTTAGCGGGCCTGTTAGCCAATAATGGGATTCAACTGGTGTTGTTGAACTCCTGTCGCGGCGCTCACAGTCCAGGAGGGGCGCAACAGGCGGGAGAACGACATTTAGCGGCGGCGTTGGTTAAACGCGGCATTCCGGCGGTGTTAGCGATGGCGGAGCGCATCCCCGATGAGGTGGCCTTGACGCTGACGCGGCTGTTTTATCGGAATTTGACCCGTGGCGCGGTTTCGATAGATCTCAGTGTCAGTCGCGCCCGTCAGGGGTTGATTTCGGCCTATAGTTCCCATCAACTCTATTGGTCGTTGCCGATTCTTTATCTACATCCGAAGTTTGATGGCTATCTCACCCAACGCACGGGGGAGGAGATGCCAGCCTCGGAGGAACCGCCCTTGTGGTTGCGACCGCCGGAGGCTTGGTCGGATCACGAGACGGTCCCGGCCGCCTTGGGCGATCGCCTCGATGATGATACCCTCGGCGAGATGGACTCCTTTGAGGAGGGTGAGCTGGCGACGGTACGCGATCGCGGTACGGAAACCCTAAACGACCTCGATCCGGGAACGGCTGAGGATGCGGCGGTGGTGCAAGACCTGTTTGAAAGCTTGGGCCAGGATCACGGGCAGAGGTCTCAGGAGAGTCAATCTCCGTTAATCGAGTCATCTGAAACGACGCCTTCGGGGTCTAATCCGCTTCCGAAGTCTCCTCCCCAAACGCCCAACCCCTCCGCCACGGCTTTGTCTCAGGAGACGGGAGGCGATGAGACGAGGAAACGCCCCCCCTATCCGCTACCTGTCTTGGCTGGGGTGGCGGCGGTGTTGGTGCTAGGGTTAGGTGGTGTGATTTGGGGCCTGCGCGATCGCGTCCCCGATACCCCAGGACCCCAACCGACTCTTGTTAATGAGCCTCAAGATGGGCCTCAAGATGGCAACAACAGCCCCCAACGGCCGAGTGGTGAGGTGACGGCTGAGGCCATTGAACAACTCAGTCTCGGCAATATCGAGGAGGGTGTGCCGTTGGTGACTGAGTTGTTAGCCAGCCGTCGCAATGCTCTTAATCAGGCTGATACAGCGTTATCGGCGGTTCCGAGGGCGGATCTCGATCGCCCGGAGGTGTTGTTTCTTAAAGGCCGTCTCACGTGGCAGGCAATCCAGGCGGGCGATGAACGCTATAGTCTCGATGACAGCCGCCGTTTCTGGCAAGCTGCGGCCCGTCGGCAACCGGATACTCCCCTCTATTCTCTATCTTTGGGCTTTGTCTATTATGCTGAGGACAACATTCAAGAGGCGATTGGTCAATTCCAGCAGGCGATCGCTCGACTTGATGGCCCCAACCCCCGCAGTGATGAAGATCTCGGCGGGATGACCGCTTCACAGTTGAGAACTCAGGCCTATGCGGGGTTAGCTTTAGCCTATCAGCGTCAGGGAGAGGAACTCACTGGTGAGCGTCGCCAGGAACGGCAAGACCAAGCCCAAGCCTTGCAGATGTTAGTCTTACAAGAAGATGCTGAGGCCTTTCAAGCGACAAACTTGGGCCAACATTGGCTTTGGACATCCGAGGCGATCGCCGCTTGGCAACGGTTAGTCCAACGCCGCTAGAATCTCCCCAATCTTGATCGGGAAACCGTTTTTAAGCGGTCTTGAAACCCAGTTTCAGGCAATATCTAAACCGTTCAGTAAAATCCCTGAGATGGGTGTTGTTCTTTTGACGGATCTGCCTAAAAAGAAGACTAAAAAACTGAATCAGAGGAATTGCTCCTGATCCAGTCTCCGTATAACTACGTTTAATGGGGGTGGATTTAGTCCACCCGTTCGAGTTGCCAAAGAATTTGGTTGCCTTCTCGGCGAACCCTTGATACGACCCAGTTACGCCAGACCCAATGGTCACCGCGACTGGTGACAGCACTGGGGTTAATATCAATTAACGCCGCCAGTTCCGAGCTACTCACTAAATAGGACTTCGCTGCAATTTCATCAGCGATATGTAGACTTTCTACTAAATTGCGGAGTTCATTGACACGAGAGTCACCCGATAGAGTCTCGGAGAGTGCCTGATTTCCTAAATCTGTTGAAGATGTAATTGAGTCTGCCATTCCAAAAGTCATGAAAGGGATAGAAGTTATCGCTTTCAATTGTAACGTTTCCTGTCCAACTTCGTAACTTAACCACCAAAAAGAAACATAACGTCGCCAAAATACCTCTCGAATGAGAGAAGCATAACGGCATTCCAAGCCGTCGGGAGCAGCGTAGCTGAGCGATCGCTGCTCCCGCTCCCCACTATTTCCGAGTAGCCAGTCCGAGCTTAGTCCTGACTCAAGGCCGCCAAAACCCGATCATGGATGATGCCATTACTGACAATTACCCCACGAGTATCTCGCAATTTGACATCACGGCTAAAGTCGAGGGGTTGACCATACATATCACTGACGCGGCCCCCGGCTTCTTCCACGACAATCGCCCCGGCGGCATGATCCCAGATATTCTCACGATAGTCAGGGCGATCCGCCGAGGGAAGCCGTAAATAGAGGGCCGCATCTCCCGCCGCGACGACCCCATATTTCGCCTGAGAGTCCATATGTAACGAGGGAGTGGTAATTCCCACCGCGTCGAGAAGTTTTTGCTGTTCAGCCGGGTTTCCGTGAGCGGCTTCGACACTTTCGACGACCCGCAATTTACTGACATCCTCCGCACCGCAGACATGAATCGGTTGGTACTCTCCCGTCGAGATGGCCATCATCTGACTTCCCTGGCCACGAACCGCCACAAACAGGGTTCCCGACCCCTCGGCGGTGAGACTCAAGGCGGGACAGACCATTACGCCCACTTTCACCTCGCCGTCTTCAATCAACGCCAAGGCGATCGCATATTGATCTTGACGCAAAAACCCTTTCGTCCCATCAATGGGGTCTAACGTCCAAAAACGAGGGGCCACCTGACCATTACCGCGATCGATCCAGTTGAGAATATCCGCTTCGCTGGCGTTGGCCTCAATTTCGCGCACATAGGAGACCACTTTAGCGCGATTGGTCTCATAGTCGGGCGATCGCAACGCCGTCGCATCCTCCTCCCCAACAATGGGATCGGTAGGGAACGCCTCCCCCAACGCTTGACAAACCAGAGCTTGCGCCCCATAATCCGCCACAGTCACCGGGCTTTTATCCGATTTTTCCATCGCCGAGGGAATATCCTGACGGACACGCTGACAGAGTTTCGCCGCCGCTAGGGTCGCCTGAATCGCGATGTCTTTTTCCTGTTCGTAAGCCATAACACAATAACCCGCTTAAACTGTGAAGTTGAGCCAGAGGGAAATCCCCGGCCTGATTAACCATCTCATTAACCATAAAGATGGGCGACCAATTCGCCATAGCCATTGTACGGGAGGGTGGGAACCGTCTCCCAAGAGAACGACGGCCCCCGACTCACCAACCGTTCTTGAGCCTGAGACCAACGAGGATGAGGTTTACTGGGATTGACGTTCGCCACAAAACCATATTCATTGGGAATGAGACTATTCCAGTAGGTGGCCGGCTGTTGCTCAACAAACTCAATTTTGACAATGGATTTGGCCCCCTTAAACCCATACTTCCAAGGCACAACCATGCGAATCGGAGCGCCATTTTGTTTAGGGAGCGTTTGTCCATAGGCCCCGGTGGCAAAAAAGGCCAAATCATTGGCCATCTCTTCAACGGTTAAGCCCTCGGTATAAGGCCAAGGTAACGAGTTGGGCCGCCAACCGGGACCCGGAACCACCTCGGAATCATAGTAGGAACTGAAGCGAACAAACTTGGCACGGCTGAGGGGTTCAACATCCTCCAAGAGTAAGCGCATCGGGAAACCGGCCCAAGGGACCACCATCGACCAAGCCTCCACACAGCGGAAGCGATAAATGCGTTCTTCCGTGGGAAACTTGCGTTTTAAGTCATCAATATCGTAAGTTTTGGGAGATTTGACCAATCCGCCCACCTCAACTTTCCAGTTTTCCGTGGGTAGGGCCTGGGCTGCTTGCCAAATGGATTTGCTGCCACCAAACTCGTAGAAGTTGTTGTACTCGGCGGTCAGTTGTCTGGCTGTGACTTGGCGATCGCCCAACTCGGCGGCCGTAAACTGAGGATTGGTGGCTAGATTCGGCAACGGCTCGGTTCCGGCCAGAGCGTCGATATCCGAGTCAGACGAACGCCCGCAGCCGGTTAAGCCGAGGGTACTCAGCCCGACACCGGCGGCGAGACTCCGTTTGAGAAAACGACGACGATTCCAAAAGACCGTCTCAGAACTAACAGAGGCTTCGGAACGAGTCCAAGGTTTAGGAAGATGAATAAACACGTTGTAATGGGAACGAGGAATACTTAACGGGGCATTGCCGACTGCTTTACAATTGTCGGAGAACACTCGGAGAACACCTCAATGATACCCTTTGACATTACGTTGGCCAGCGCCCTGGGAGAACAGGTCAGTGACCTCCTCGAACCCATCGCCGCCCAGTTTCGCAGTTTGAATATCCCGGCCCCCATTACCCATTGGGGCCATCCGGTGATGATGGGAATCGTGGCCGTCGCGATGGGTGGGGCCACCGCCCTCACCGGCTGGAAAGGACGGTTAGCTGAAGATAAGGACGAGTCACAGAAAAATCGCTCTGCTCATAGCAAGATTGCCAAGTTTATGGCATTTTTCATGATGTTGGGCTACACCGGTGGGGTTCTGTCTCTGGTCATGCAACACGAAGCAATCCTCGAAAGCCCTCACTTTTGGACCGGTTCGATGGTTGTGGCCCTCTTGGTGTTGCAGAGTCTTACGTCTTTGAAAGGATTTTGGGGAACAGCCAATTTACGGCTGGTTCATGCCTATATTGGCAGCAGCTTGATGGTGCTATTGGTGGTTCACGCCATTTTAGGGATTCGTCTGGGCCTGTCTATTTAGATATCCCCGCCGACTTGTCGACGTTACAGGAGTCGAGTGCATCGAACCGCGAGTTTGATTGTCTGTTTAGCCTATCTCCTCGGAATCTCTCTGGCGAGGGTTCCGGGGATTGCCTATTTCTGGCTGCTGGCGGCGGGAGTGTCAGCCCTGGCTATGCCCCGACTGTGGCGTAAAGGTCCCCGAGGTGGGGTTTGGTTCGGGGCGGGCCTGGTGGGCTTTTTGGGGACGGTGTATCTGCAAGCGGTGATTCCACAACCGGCGGCCAATGATGTGGCCCGCTATGCCAATCAGGAGGTGACGGTGGCGGGGGTGGTGTTGGACCAACCTACCTTGAACCGCAATCAGCGGCTGCGGTTTCGCTTTGAGGCGCAGACGCTTCTCTCTCAGGAGTCTCAGGAGTCTCAGGAGTCTCAAGAGTCTCAAGAGTCTCAGGAACTAGCCCAGGAGCCGGTGTCGGTGTCTGGGACGCTCTATGTGACGGTTGACCCGCAGCCAGGCCAGGCGTTACATCCGGGATTGGCGGTACGTTTGAGCGGTTGGCTCTATGAACCGTCAGCGCCGCAAAATCCGACGGGATTCAACTTTCAGGACTATTTGGCGCGACAAGGCATTTTTGCCGGATTACGGGCGGAGACGGTGCATTGGCAGGGCGCTCAGGAGACATCTGGCTGGGGGTGGTGGCAGTTGCGCGATCGCATCGTCGCCAGTCATCGTCAGGGGTTGGGGGAATCCCGAGGCTCTCTGGTGAGTGCCATGGTGTTGGGGCGACAGGCGGTGAGTTTGCCCCATGAACTACGCGATCGCTTCATTGATGTGGGTTTAGCCCATGCGTTGGCGGCGTCGGGGTTTCATGTGTCGCTGATTTTGGGGACGGTGTTGGGGTTGGGGAAACGCTGGGGCGATCGCCGTACCGTCTTCGTCGCCACTGGGGTGCTTCTGTTCTATGTGGGGTTAGTGGGTTGGCAGCCGTCGGTGTTACTGGCGCCGTTGATGGGGTTTGCGTGCCTGTTGGGGTTAGCCTTGGAACGCCGAGTTAATCCTCTGGGAGCGTTGTTGTTGGCGGCGGTGATTTTGCTGTTACTGAATCCTCTCTGGATTGAGGATTTGGGCTTTCAGTTGAGTTTTTTGGCCACGTTGGGGTTAGTGGTGACGGTTCCGGGGTTGGTGAAGGCGATGGATTGGTGTCCGCCGGGATTGTCGCCGTTATTGGCGGTTCCGGTGGCGGCGATGCTTTGGACGTTACCGTTGCAATTGGCGGTGTTTGGGCAAATGCCCACCTATAGCATTGTGGCGAATCTGGTGGCGACGCCGTTTTTGGTGGTGGTGACGTTGGGGGGGTTTGTGAGTGCGATCGCGGCTCTGATGTCCCCGGAGTTGGGGCAGTTGTTGGCTTGGAGTTTAGACTATCCTGTTCGCGGGTTGTTGGCGATCGTCACCTGGATTTCCCAACGCCCTCAGGGGGCGATCGTGGTGCAACCGTTGCAACTCTGGCAGGTTCTCGGGTTATATGCTCTCATTGGTGGGGGCTGGCTGGTGCAGCAACAACGATATTCTCGTCGCCATTGGTTCTATGGGGTGGGAGTTGTTATGGCGTTGCTGATTCTCTTGCTTCCGGGGAGTTTGGCGAAGGCGAATCTGTTGCGAGTGACGGTGTTTGCGACGACTGGGGAACCGGCGATCGCTCTGCAACAGGGTTGGAATACAACGCTTATCTATGGTGGTGATCCTCAGGTGACTCGCTATGGGGTGTTACCGTTTTTGCAACAGGAGGGGGTGAATCGCTTGGAGGCGGCCATCGCCACGTCTTCGGCTGGGGAAGGTTGGGATTTACTGTTGGCGGAGGCGACTCCGCGATCGCTCTATCGTCTCTCGGAAGTGGGGCTATTTGGAGACAATGGCGGAACGTTCCTGGCTCCGGGAACGGAATTGATGCAACAGTCGGTACAGATTAAAAGCCAGTCCAATCGCCCGCCTATTCTACGGTTACAGGTGGGCGATCGCACTTGGCTTGTGGTTGGTAATCTCTCGCCGGATCAGCAACGGGATCTCTTGCAACGCCATCGTTTCGCGGCGGTGGATTTTTTAGTGTTTTTCGGCCGCCGCTTTGAGGAGGCCTTTCTTACGGAGATCCGCCCTACTGTGATTCTAATGCCGTCGGCGATCGCCGCAGACGCCGCCGAGCCGGTCACCGATTTAGGAGTGAGGTTACTCTATCTCGACGAGGTGGGGGCGATTCAATGGACACCGGAAACGGGCCTAAACGGGTTATTGGAAACTACGCCGTCAAGACGAGATCTCTCTTAAGCCTCTTGATAGGTGGGAAAATCGGTGTAGCCTTTAGCGTCAAAGGAATACCAGACTGACATATCATCACTGGGGGCGAGGGGCCAACCGTTGGCGAAGCGTTCGACTAAATCGGGGTTACTGATAAAGGGTCGTCCGAAGGAAATACAGTCGGCCTCTCCGTTGGCGATCGCCGTTTCGGCGGTCTCCTGATTGTAGCTACAATTGCCCATCAATGGTCCGTCAAATACGGCACGAAACTCTGATAAGGTCATAGGATCCCCGAGGTCATGGAAGCCAAATCCCAAGCCATCCACAACTTGCAAATAGGCAAGGTTTTTTGAATTAAGCTGTTGAGCGACATAGAGAAAGGTCTCTCGGTAATCGGCAGATCCCATATCATTGAAATTGCCATTGGGGGAGATTTTGATGCCGACGCGATCGCTCGGATAAACACTCGTGACGGCTTCTAAAATTTGTTCGAGAAAACGATAGCGATTCTCTAAACAACCGCCATAGTCATCTTGCCGCTGATTGGTTTTTGATTGTAGAAATTGGTCAATGAGATAGCCATTGGCACAGTGAACTTCCACGCCATCAAATCCCGCGTCTTGAGCATAGACAGCCGCTTGACGATAATCATCAACAATTGCCGGAATTTCTGCGGTGTCTAGGGCGCGAGGGGTTTCGTAGTCTTTTTTGCCCTTGGGCGTATGAATGCTATCCCCGGAAATTGGGATGGCTGAGGGGGCAACGGGTAAGCCAATTTCCGGGTGAAAATCGCTATGAGAGGCACGGCCACAATGCCACAATTGGAGAAAAATAGGTGTTCCTTGGTCATGAACGGCATTGACAACCTGTTTCCAGCCCTCGGCTTGTTCTGAGTTATAAATGCCTGGGGATTGTTGCCAACCAATTCCTTGAACGGAGACAACGGTGGCTTCGCTGAGAATTAACCCGGCGGAGGCTCGTTGACGATAGTATTGTGCCATCAAGGCATTGGGAATCCGCTTAACTCCGGCACGCGATCGCGTCAACGATGCCATGATAACTCGGTTTTTTAAAGGCAATCCGTTGAGGTTCAATGGAGAGAGAAGTTTGTTTGACATAGGGAAAAAGGGAATAGGGAACAGGGAACAGGGAATAGGGAATAGGGAACAGGGAACAGGGAACAGGGAACAGGGAATAGGGAACAACAACTTAGGCCTTTACCTTTGTTGTTGCTCGTTCTCTTCCGGCTTAACCTGACTTTGTAGATGATTGTTGATTAACGATTAGCTGCTCAAACTGACTGAGGGAAATAACTGTAATACGTGGATCTTGCTCAGCTTGATGTCGCATTAATTCTGTATTGTAGCCCCAATCCGCCAAATAAAGCTGCACTGCACTTAAATCCTCTTGTTCAGCCACAGAATCGAGAGTATTGAGCCGATCTTCGATGAAGATAATCTCCGAGTAGGGAGTTTCAGTTAAAAGGCGACGCAAGATTTCTTGTTTTTCAAGTTTAACCTCTTTGCCAAACAACTGATTACGCTGCAACTCGATGCCTTGTTCGGCTAGAAGTGCGCGCACAAAACGTCCTTCCTTGGTCGTAATAATGACCCAGGGAATATCCGCCTGCTGTAAGTGATTTAACTGCTCAATCACTCCTGGATAGAAGCGATGTAAACTCAACCAGTTATCGATATTTTCGCGAATCCAACTATCTCGAACTCCATCAACAGCATTCGCCAGTTCACTGCGATTGAGTTGTTCAGCCTCGACAACCGTCTGACACACCTGTCGCCAATCGTTTAAGATCTCAGCTTCAGAGTAGCCCAACAGGCGCGATCGCAGCACGACGGGCATTTCCCAGCCGGTTTCGACAACGGGACGTAGGCGGTAAAAACTCGCGGCTAGATCCTCGGGTGGCGTCGTTTGACTCGGGGACCAAACCTGACAGTAGGCCCGCCAAGCGGTTTGGAAATATTCAATCAGTCCGTTACATAAAACACCGTCAAAGTCTAGGGCAAAAAGAGTTGATTTCATCGCAGAGTCGAGTAAATTGAGCCAATTGGCAGGATTTTAGCACCCTCGCCTCCCTGCCGGAGAGACGAGACGGCCTCCTCTCTACCAGGATTCTAGGAGACGCCAGGGGATTCAGGAGACCGAAATCTCAATCTGAGGAGGCCAAATCAGTTCGCTAAGCTTAAACAAAAAAAGAAGACAGTTGCGGGTTAATCAGAGACAATAGAAAATAGACCCGGACTCGCCAACCCGTCCCAGCGCGCATCATCATGATCTTCTGCCTCAATCCCAACTGCTCGCAGCCCCGAAATACAGACGATGCCAGTCACTGTGTCACCTGCGGTTCCCGCCTCAAACTGCGAGGACGGTATCGTCCCACGAAACCATTAGCGAGGGGAGGATTCGGCAGAACTTACATTGCCGTCGATGAAGATCGTCTCAATACCTTTTGTGTGATTAAACAACTGTTGCCCCAAGACAACGGCAGTGATGTCACGGAAGGCAGCTACGACAAGACCATCTCCTTGTTCTACCAAGAAGCGACCCAACTGTCAAAACTGGGAGAACACCCTAACATTCCTACCTTGTTTGCTTTTTTTGAGGAAGAGGGACGGCTTTATCTGGTGCAGGAATATGTCGATGGACAAACCCTATGGCATGAGATGGAACGGCTGGGAGGGTTTGAGGAGGCAAAAATCCGTGAGATTCTCGTGCAACTGTTACCGGTGTTACGGTACGTGCATCAAAATAATGTGGTCCATCGTGATATCACGCCGGTGAACATTCTACGGCGCAATCGTGATGGCAAACTCATGTTGATTGATTTTGGTGTCTCGAAACAGTTAACCAAAACGGCTTTAGCTGAACCGGGGACGAAAGTTGGCACAATGGGCTATGCGCCCTTAGAACAGTTACGGAGCGGTCAGGCCTATCCGGCAAGTGATATTTATAGTTTGGGGGTGACCTGTCTGCAACTGTTGACCAACACGCGCCCCGATGTGTTGTTTGATCCGATGCAAGGGTGGCGTTGGCGGGAATATCTGGCGGCTGAGAATATCTCGGTGAGTGCAAGGCTGGGGGCGATTCTCGACAAGATGACTCAGGAACGACTCCGCGATCGCTATCAGTCTGTTGATGAGATTATTCGCGATTTCAAAACGCCAACCAGTCAACCCCAGACCGGCCGTCGCTCGGCCAAACAGCGGAAAACGGCTGTGGCTCAAAATCAGACCTATACGCCCCTATCGCGGCCAAACTCCTCCCCTGCGAACGCTTCACTGCCGCCGACGCATCTCGATACGCCACCATCTCAGCAGCCCCGTCGTTCGATGCCACCGCTGCCTCCGAAACCCTCATCGCTGACGCCGGTTCCCTCAGGGCGGACCTTTCCGACATCTAACAGTCGCTTTAAGGAGATTACCCCAATTTCACACCGGCCGCCGTTGCCGACCACTCGCGGCTGGCATTGTGCCTATACGTTGCCGGCGTTGGCGTCGTTAGTCAGTTGTGTGGCGATTCATGAACTCAGCCACAAGCCGCAATCCCTGTCGCCGAATCTACGGACATCGGCACTACCCTGGATTGTGGGGGGAGGCTTGGACAATACGGTCTTTGTCTGGAATTTACAGACGGGCCAACTTCAGTATGCTCTCGATCGCCATCGTCGTCCGGTGAATGCGGTGGCGATTAGTCCCGATGGCCGGGTGTTAGCCAGTGGGGGCGATGATGCGACGGTCAAGTTATGGAATTTGCGATCGGGAGAACTCCTCGATAGTCTCGGGGGGCATTTACGAGGGGTAACCTCGTTGGCGTTTTCGGCTGATGGTTCTTGTCTGATTAGTGGCAGTAAGGATCGCACGCTTCAGATTTGGACACCGGGCCAGAGTGAGACGACGGGGGTGCTGAAAACACCCTCGGGTAGTATTAAGGCCATTGCTCTCTCGTCTGATAGCCGCTGGCTCGTCAGTGGGGGACTCGATAATAAGATTTATGTCTGGAGTTTGGGCGATCGCCAGTTAGTCCATACGCTGACGGGCCATTTAGGGTCGGTGTTATCGGTGGCCATCTCGCCGGATAGTCAGTTTTTAGCGAGTGGGAGTAAGGATCGCACGATTAAGGTCTGGAATCTTGTGTCGGGGACGGAAGTCTGTACTCTGGCGAATCATCTTTGGGATGTCAATGATGTGGCGTTTGGTCTCAATGAGGATATGTTGGTGTCAGCCAGTAGTGATAAGACTATCAAAATTTGGAGTATTCAGGGCCGCCGCGTTTGTGATACACTCTCGGGACATATGGGGGCGGTGCATGGGATTGCGGTGGCTCGACGCAGTGGGGCGATCGTCTCGGGGAGTTGGGATAAAACGATCAAAATTTGGTGTTGGCACCGATAGGGGAACAGCCAACCCTAACCCCCACCGAAAGGGGACGGCAAGAGGAGTGGGACCACTTGCCGCTAGGGAGTTAGGATTCGACGGGTTCTCCGGCGGCTTTCCATCCAGCTAGGCTCGGGGGAAAGGATTTAACATTGTCATAGCCGAGGAGTTGCAGGCTCGTTAAGCCAATGGCTGTGCGATAGCCGCTACTGCAATAGAGAATAACCGGACGATTTTTGGGAATTTGACTCAGGTTTTGACTGAGACGGCGTAGGGGAATGTTGATGGCGTGAGGAATATGGCCCGCTGCATATTCCGAGGGTTCGCGGACATCCACAATTAGGGGATTGTCGCGGCTGATGACCTGTTTGAGGGCTTGGATATCTCCGGTTTTGTAATAGTCGGCGGGGATGGTGGTCAAAAAGTCATCGATCGCCTCGGAGACATCAACCGAGACATCAACCGAGACATCAACCGAGTCGGCGGACTGGCTGGCCAGGGCCATCTGAGGAACGGCCAAACCGAAGACAACACAGAGAATCAGGGTCACCAGTAGGGGCGAAAAATCTTTCGCCCGTACGATAGAATCTTTCGCCCGTACGATAGAATCTTTCGCCCCGACGATAGAATCTTTCGCCCCGACGATAGAATCTTTCGCCCCGACGATAAAGGATTTAATCATTTTCATCATGGCAGGATTACAAATTAACGGTAACTCACTCGCGACTGACGGGCATATCCCGAGAGGCGACGACATCAACCCCCGTATCGAGGGCATTGGCTAACACCACATCCCCCATCGAAATCGGGGCCTGAAGCGTCAATTCATGGAGGGCCTCACAGAGATCGCCCATTAACTCCTTGGGAATCGCATCCTGGGTTTTCACCGGAAGCCTGGCCCAGATTCCATTTTCAACTCGTACTGTGGTCGTTACCATCCGTTTGGGGGCAACATGTTCTTGGCGGGCATAGGCATCGCCGCGACGGCAGCTATTGCCTCGTACTTCTACGACTTCCCCATCAATATCATCGACCTCTAAGCGACAGCCCATGGGACAGCCGATGCAGAGATAATGGGTGGTTTCTGGCTGTTGTGTTTGTGTAGCAGTGGTCATGATTGGTTCCTCTCGATTCGGGATTTGGCGCGGGTGACGAGTTGGACCGGTTAGTTGTCTGGGACAATATCAACTCGTAGGCTATCCCCATGAAACTGTTGTAAGAACTTCGGCCGCACCTTAATGTTGACCATTTCAGCCGGGAGAACGTAGCGGATTTTCTTCTCGTAGATATCTCCGAGACGCAAGACACAGTTTTCCATCGGCTTACGAACTCGCATATACACCGTGTGGTCGCGATCGCTCGAAATGGTTTGGGGGACACAGTAGCCGACATTTTCCCCGGCTGTCAGACGAATGTTATCGGGGGGCGGCTGTTGTCCTCGGGCGTAGAGTCCGGCGTTACGTCCGGCGAGTTCTGACTCCTGACTGACAAAATCCACTAAATCGTGAATATGAACCGTATTCCCACAGGCGAAAACCCCATCTTTGCTGGTTTCCATGGTACTGGCCACTAGGGGGCCGCTGGTCACGGGGTCGAAGCGTAGGTTCAACTGACGGGCTAATTCGTTGTCGGGAATCAGGCCAATGGACAGCAACAGGGTATCACAGGGAATCCGCTGACTGCGGCTCATATCGGGGGTAAAGCCCTCAACTGGGGCGACGGTCACGGCTTCGAGGCGATCGCCCCCATGAATATCGACCACAGTGGTGGACAAATGCAGGGGAATATCGAAGTCATGCAGACATTGAACAATGTTGCGGTTCAAGCCGTTAGCGTGGGGCATAATCTCATAGACACCGACCACTTCAACCCCTTCTAGGGTTAGCCGTCGAGCCATAATCAAGCCAATATCCCCTGATCCTAAAATCACGGCTCGATTTCCCGGCAACAGGCCCATCATATTGACAAAGCGTTGGGCTAAGCCAGCGGTGAGAACCCCTGAGACTCGGGTTCCGGGGGTGCGAATGGCGCCTCGGGTGCGTTCTCGCGCCCCCATCGCTAACACCACCGCCTTACTGGAGAGAACATTCACCCCAGCCTGGCCGGACATGAGTTTGACGCGGTTGTCTCGGTCTAAATCCAAGACATAGCTATCGGTGGCCAGGTCGATATCTTGATCTAAGACCTGTTCGAGATAGCGTTGAGCGTATTCGGGGCCGGTGAGTTCTTCTTTGAAGTGATGTAGGCCAAAACCAGGGTGGATACATTGCAGTAGGACCCCTCCGGCTTCTTTTTCGCGATCGACCACTAGGACTCGTTCGGCGCCGCTTTCTTTGGCCCCGATCGCCGCTCCCATTCCCGCCGGGCCACCGCCGACGACCACCACGTCATAGTCAGGTTTTAGATGTTTGGGATTGGTAATTAGCATGATTTGGACACCTCTTCTTGTCGGGGACGGGCCACCCAGGAGTCTCCGCCGCGTTTGGTAATGGCGGTTAGGGGAAGGTCGAGTTCTTCGCTCAGTAGCTGCATACAGCGTCCGGTACAGAAACCTCCCTGACAGCGTCCCATCCCGGCGCGGGTGCGGAATTTGATGCCATCGAGGGTGCTGGCCCCGCGACGAATAGCATCTCGGATCTCGCCTTCGCTGATAAATTCACAGCGACAAACGATCCGCCCATAACTGGGGTCTTTTTCGGCCAGTTCGATTTGTTCTTCGGTTGAGAGACTCGCGAAATGGATGGGTTTGGGAATGGTGGGGATGAAGTCGTCTTTGGGGGTGAGGGATAAGCCTTCATCCCGTAGGATCTCGACGAGGAGGGTGGCGATCGCCGGGGCGGCGGTTAAGCCGGGGGACTGGATTCCGGCGACGTTGATGAATCCCGGTTTGGCGGTGGGGCCGATGATGAAGTCTTCGCTGCCGGTGACGGCCCGCAAGCCGGCAAATTCGGCGATGCAGTCGCGAGGGCTAATTCCCGGAACGACCTGAGTCACGCTGTTGAAGACCTGTTGACCGCCTTCGGCGGTGGTGGTGAGGTCTTCTTTGCTGTCTACATATTCGGCGGTGGGACCCACCATGAGGGTTCCGTCATAGGTGGGAATGACGAGGATTCCTTTGGAGACGGGGGTGGGACAGGGGAAAATAACGCGCTTGACAAAGCCGTTGAGGCGTTTGTCGAGGAGGTATTCTTCGCCTTTGCGGGGGCGGATGGAGAAGGTCGCCACTCCGGCCAAGTCCGCCATTTTGTCGGCGTAGAGTCCGGCGGCGTTGAGGATGAAGCGCCCCTGTAGGGTTTCGTTGGGGGTGATGACGCGCCAGTGGTCTCCCTCTTGTTCGATGGCGGTGACGCGGCGATCGCATTTGATGTCAACACCATTGCGGGCGGCACTTTCGGCTAGGCCGAAACAGGCTTCGTAGGGGTTAATGACGCCGGTGGTGGGGGCGTAAAGGGCGGCGATCGCCTCGGTGCTGATTTGAGGTTCTTCGGCTTGAATGCGGGCTTTGTCCCACAGTTCTAAGCCGGGAACCCCTTTGCGCTTGCCATAATCTTGCAGTTGGTCGAGGGTGGGGAGTTGGTCTTCGTCCATGGCGACGGTGAGTTCACCGATGCGCTTAAAGCCAAACCCCAATTCGTCGCAGAGGGTATCCCATTGTTGGTTTCCCTCCCATTCGAGTTGTCCTTTGAGGGTTTCTGGGGGACCGTGATGGCCGCCGTGGATGATGCCGCTATTGGCTTTGCTGGTTCCAAACCCGACTTCTCCTTCTTTTTCAATCAGGGCCGTGGTAATGGCATAGCGACTCAGTTCGCGGGCAATGGTACAGCCAATTACACCGCCGCCAATAATCAATACGTCGTAAAGCATGGCGAACCTTGTAGCAGTGGGCAGTTAATAGTTAACAATTAACGGTTATTAACGGTTACAAAATTGTTATTAACTATTAAGTTTGGGAATGTTAGGAGTGATAGCTTGACAAAAGGTTTGTTATGTGATATTTAACCTTTGCCAATTTGGGTTTTGGATTCTCAAACCGGTGAGTAAGCGGGTTAACAACAGCCAAAACCATCGATATCAACTCGTATTTTCAGTATAACGATCAAGTTTTGGCGGATTACCGCTGAACTCTTAAATTGTTGTGAATCTTTGTAGTTGGTTTGAGATTCTCGGGGAGATCTCGATCGCCTCTGGGCCAACTCCGTCTCTCTACATGAGTTCACAAGGGCTAGTTCACAATCGCCAAACGCCGTCGTCGTTGAGCGAGTTCACTGGCTAAGGCGATCGCCGCCAGGGTGCTAGTGGTACGAGCCAATCCTCGGCCGGCAATATCAAAGGCGGTACCATGATCGGGGGAAGTGCGAACAAAGGGCAAACCAATCGTGGTATTCACCGCTAAATCAAAGGCCATGAGTTTAACCGGGATTAACCCTTGATCATGATACAACGCCAGATAGGCGTCGGAGACTGGCACATCAGCGGTTTCAAACCAGGCCCGTCCTGGATTCACCCAGAGGGTATCTGGGGGAGTCAGTCCCCGCAACTTCACCCCTGGGCGTTTTTGCCGTTCGGCTTCTAACCAAGGAGAAAGGCGATCGATTTCGTCGCGTCCGAGTTCTCCCGCTTCGCCGCTGTGGGGATTGAGTCCAGAAATGGCGATATCGGGGGCCGCGATGCCAAAATCTCGTTGGAGAGACTCCACCAGTAAATCGAGTTTGCTCGTCAATAACTCTGGGGTGAGGGCTTGGGGAACCGCCTCTAGGGGAATGTGGGTGGTGGCCAGAAGCGATCGCAAGGTCCAGCCGGTATGGGGCGATCGCCCCACGAACATCATACCCACGCGATCGCAGCCGGCCCCCTGAGCCAAACATTCAGTTTGTCCTGGATAGAGATGGCCCGCTTGATGCCAAAGAGACTTCGCGATGGGTGAGGTGACAATCGCATCAAACTCCCCGGCCCGAGTTCGGGTGATGGCGTCTTGTAGATAGGCGAAACTCGCATCACCCGTGGCCGCTGTTCCCTGGCCAGGATGAACTGGCTCACTATCAATATCAATCAATTTGAGGTCTTCAGGATCGCGAAGGGGTTGGCAGCGATCGCTCCACCGCGTCACCTCGCACGTCTCCCTCAGCCGCTGATAGGTGTCCTGCAACACCCGCCGGCTACCAATCACCGTAATATCTGAAACGGGGAGCTGCTCATCGGACAAGGCCTTAAGCACAATTTCTGGGCCAATTCCAGCCGGATCTCCGAGGGTGAGGGCAAGACGGGGTAGTGACATGGGGAAGAAGAAAACAGGGAACAGGTAACAGGGAACATCGGAACACCGGAACAGGCAACAGGCAGAACCCACCCTTAAGACGGCTAGATTGAGGAGGATTGTAGCCCGAGGTCTTCCTTGCTCAAAACAGAAACGCAGCAAAAGTGGTAGAATCCCAGTGAGCTACGAGTCCCGAACCTCGTTTAGGCCAACATTATCAAACTACATTGAGATCACAACTATGAGCGGAGAAATTTTCAACGCAGCCATTCTTTCATCCACCCTAATTTTGGTCGGCCTCAGCTTGGGCTTCTTGCTTCTCAAAATTGAAGGAGGGGAAGAAGCCTAAGACCTCGCAACCATGGGTAAGGGAGGAACGCCCTGTCCTTACCCGTGATTACCCGTGATCCGGCTCATCGAGATGTTCTGCAACCTCATGATAGAGAGTTGCCACATGATCATCTTGGAGATAGTAAAAAACATTACGTCCCTGCCGACGATAGCCCACAATGCGATGGGCGCGAAGGGTTCGCAGTTGATGGGACACCGCTGACTCGCTCATATTGACCACAGCCGCAAGGTCACAGACACATTGATCTCCCTGAGACAAGACCGAGAGAATCCGCAGACGGTTGGGGTCGCCCAGACAACTGAAAAAAGCTGCCATCTGCTGTGCTTTGTCCACATCAAGGAGGCGCGATCGCCGCGATCGCACCTCCGTCAAGTCCACCGGATGGCGAACGGAACAATGGGGGGACTGAGTTGCCCGAGTGTTGGCCTGAGTGTGCTGAAGTTCATCCATAATTATGTCTACTCTAGCGCAAAGAAGACCCTCTCCCCAGCCGGAAACTCCCCAATCGACGGCTCGGAAACCGTCAACCGAGGCCAAATCCTCCGGGCGAGTCCCTCGGCGATCCGGCAAGTATGAGAATGTTGCGGTGGTGTCGTTAATATATGTTAACATTTCTGACAAGTTAGAGTCTGCCCAGTCTGTCGTCTTGTCTCGATCCTGATTGCGCTGGGAGTTGTATCAGGAGGAGCGACTGTCGTTACTGAGATCCCCATGAGCCTATTAATCGTTGGTGCCACCGGTACCCTAGGAAGACAAATTGCCCGTCAAGCCATTGACGAAGGATATTCCGTTCGCTGTCTTGTCCGCAGTTTCAACCGAGCCTCCTTTCTGAGAAAATGGGGCGCCGAATTAGTCCGTGGGGATCTCTGCGATCCAAGTACCCTTCCGCCTGCCCTCGACGGCATCACCCATGTCATCGACGCCGCCACCGTCCGAGTCACCGACTCTTTAAGCGTCAAAGAAGTCGATTGGCATGGCAAAGTTGCCCTCATCCAAGCCGCTCACCAAGCTGGAGTTGAACGATTTGTCTTCTGTTCAATTCTCAATAACGACCAGTATCCCCATGTTCCCCTCATGGAAATCAAACGGTGTACCGAGCGGTTCCTAGCCGAATCAGGACTCAACTACACCGTCCTACAACTGGCAGGATTCATGCAGGGACTCATCGGACAATACGCCATCCCCATACTCGATAACCAACCCGTTTGGCTAACGGGCAAAGCCGCTCCCATTGCCTACGCCAACACCCAAGATATCGCGAAATTTGCCGTCAAGGCCCTCAGCCTGCCCGAAACCGCCAACCAAACCTATCCCGTCGTCGGAACTCGGGCCTGGAGTGCCGAAGAAATCATCCAACTGTGCGAACGACTCTCAGGGCGAACCGCCCGCATCACCCGCGCTCCCCTGGGCTTATTGCGAACCGTCCGTCGGGCGGCCCGCTTCTTCCAATGGGGCGCCAACGTCGCCGATCGCCTCTATTTCGCCGAAGTCTTAGCCTCCGGGACTCCCCTGGCCACCAGCATGGATGACGTGTATCCTGTCTTCGACATCAACCCCAACGAGATGACGACCCTCGAAGCCTACCTACAGGAATATCACAGTCGCATTATGAAGAAACTCAAGGAAATCGAGTACGAACAGGAAAAAACCAAAGCGCGGAAAAAACGGCAGCGATCGCCCTTCAAATCATCAGATTAATTGCAAATTAATTGCAAACAAGGGTAAACCTAAACCTTGTCTTCGGGAAAATTCGTGGGAAGATAGCCTGGGATCACCTCGATCCCACCCCTGACTGCTGAACGTACAACTAAGAGGTAAACTCCGAGCGTGCCGAAAGTTGGCATTATCTACAACGAAGCTAAACCCGCCGCCTGTCGCGTCAAGACTCAACTCGAACAGGATCTCACCGCCCGAGGATGCCAGGTGCGGGTTGCTACCGGAATGGGCGGTATCCTCGGTCACTCCAAACCCGACAGTCCCGTCTGTCATACCCCCATTCATGGACTGGTTCCCCCTGGATTTGAGAAAGACTTTGACTTTGGGATTGTCCTAGGAGGCGATGGAACCGTCCTCGCCGCCTTCCGTCAAGTTGCGCCCCTCGGGATTCCCCTATTAACCGTCAACACGGGACATATGGGATTTCTCACCGAAACCTATCTCAGTCAACTCGACAGTGCCTTAGACGCGGTCTTTAAGGGTCAATACCGTATTGAAGAACGCACCATGGTGACGGTGCGAGTGCTGCGACAGGACACTGTTCTCTGGGAAGCCCTCTGTCTCAACGAGATGGTTTTGCATCGCGAACCCCTAACCAGTATGTGCCACTTTGAGGTCATCGTCGGCGAACATTCCCCCGTCGATATTGCCGCTGACGGGGTGATTGTCTCAACCCCCACCGGTTCAACGGCCTACGCCCTGTCTTCGGGGGGGCCAGTCATCACCCCCAACGTGCAGGTGCTTCAGCTTGTGCCAATTTGTCCCCATTCTCTGGCTTCGCGGGCCTTGATTTTCTCAGATACCGAACGGGTGCAAGTTCTCCCCGCCACCCGAGAACGGATGATGATGGTTGTCGACGGTAACGCCGGCTGTTACGTCCTCCCCGACGATCGCGTCATCATCGAGAAGTCCGACTATATCGCCCGTTTTGTCCGTCTGCGTCCCACGGAGTTTTTCCGGGTATTACGGGAGAAACTCGGCTGGGGATTGCCCCATATTGCCAAACCCACTTCTGTGGAACTGCCCTAGAGACCCAAGCCGATCCCCCAAAGACGTTAAGATATATAAAAGGCTGAATCACACCCTCTACGCGAGTCTAAGCAAGTCTAAGCAAACAGTCTATTGCAGCTACATTTACCGAGCCTCGGAAGTATCCTATGAACCTACCGATTCAAGCTGTCCAATCTCCGTATTACGGCAGTTCCCCTAATCGAACTCCGCCGCCAGATTTACCCTCTCTGCTACTCAAAGAGCGAATCGTCTATCTGGGGATGCCCCTGGTTTCATCGGTAACGGAGTTGATCATCGCCCAACTGCTGTACTTGCAGTACGATGATCCCGATAAGCCGATCAAAATCTATATTAACTCCACCGGAACCTCCAACTATGGTGGGGAACCCGTCGGCTTCGAGACGGAAGCCTTTGCCATCTGCGATACCCTCAACTACATTAAACCGCCGGTTCATACCATTTGCCTAGGAACGGCGATGGGTATGGCGGCGATGCTGTTATCGTCAGGAACGCCCGGCTGTCGTGCCAGTTTGCCCCATGCCTCGATTATCTTGCAACAGCCAAAAAGCTTTGCCCAAGGACAAGCCACGGATATTCAAATTCGGGCCAAAGAAGTCCTGGCCAACAAAGCCACCATGTTGGAGATCTTTGCTCAGAATACCGGCCATTCCGTCGAGAAAATCGGCAAAGACATGGATCGTTTGTTCTATATGACTCCAGAACAAGCTAAAGAGTATGGTCTCATTGACCGGGTTCTCGTCAGCGAGAAAGGTGATAAACATACCCAAGAACTCGCCGGCGTGTCCTAAGTTTGGCTTTATCTGTCCTAATCTGTTCTAAGCCGACGTTATACCCTAACGCCCCTGTGGGGCCTGCAACTGTCTTTTTAAGGGAGAATTTAACCAATGCCCATTGGCGTGCCTAAAGTTCCGTATCAAATGCCTGGGGATACCTATACCCAGTGGATTGATATCTACAACCGTCTCTATCGTGAACGGATTATCTTCATTGGCCGGGATATTGATGATGAACTGGCGAATCAAGTGATTGCGGTGATGCTGTATTTGGCGTCAGAAGACCCGGATAAGGACATCATGGTCTATATCAATTCCCCCGGTGGTGTGGTCAGTTCGGGTATGGCCATCTATGACACCATGCAGCATATTAAGGCGGATGTGGTGACGATTTGTGTGGGGCTGGCGGCCTCGATGGGGTCGTTTCTGTTAGCCGCCGGAACTCCCGGAAAACGCCTGGCGTTACCTCACTCCCGGATTATGATTCACCAACCCTCTGGGGGAACCCGTGGACAGGCCAGTGACATTCAGATTGAGGCGAAGGAGATTCTACGGATTCGTCATCAGTTGAATGGCATTTATGCGGCCAATACGGGACAGTCGATTGAGAAGATTGAGAAGGATATGGACCGTGATTTCTTCCTCTCGGCAGAACAAGCCAAGGACTATGGTTTGATCGATCGCGTCCTGGAAGGAAAGCCGGTCTAATTGGCTAAACTGGGCTTCCCTCGGCTACAATCCGGGGGAAGTCTGCTTTTTTTTTGCTGTTTGTTGCGCTCGGGTTGCGCTCGGGTTGCGCGTTCGTTGAACCTCCATGGAGTTACTTGATTGTTATCGCCTTTTGGGATTAACCCCGCACGCCACCGTAGCGGAGGTGAAAGCCTCCTATCGGTCTTTGGCGCGACGGTTGCACCCGGATCTCAATCCTGGACTCTCGCACGATCGCTTTGTCCGTTTGCATCAAGCCTATCAGGTCCTGTTGGAGGTGGTTCCCCACTCAGCCACTCCAGCGTCGGGGCTAGATCCTGATCTGTCTCAAACCCCCGTCCCGACGACGGCCCCGCCACCGAGGACGACAAGAACCACAACGAGAACGACAAGCAACCCCCCAGGCCAACCGCCGGAGAACCCAAGGACGACGACTAACCCATCGTCGCCACCCCGCGCTTCATCCCAGTCCGCATCCCAGGCCGCACCCCAGGCCGCATCCCAGGCCGCATCCCAGGCCGCGTCTCCGTTTTGTCATCATCCCCAACTGTCCCCCTTCGAGCGTCAGTTGAAGTCCCAGGCTTACTATCGGCTGCAAAAGCTGCTGGGCCAGGGAAAATTTGCTCATGCGATCGCCCTAGTGGAAGGGTTATCTCAACGTCTCTCGGTGGATGTTGAGGTGCGTCAATGGCAAGCGGTGACCTATCAACGGGTGGCCCGTCAGGCGATCGAGCAAGGGGAGTTTCGTAAGGGCCGGATTTATCTCAATAAAGCGTTGCGAACCGATCCTCATAACCGCAGTCTCCGCCAGGAAGTGGAACGGGATTTTCGGTATTTGCAACGACAGGTTCGACAACGCTCGTCTCGTCGAGTCAACTCCTAGACGATGCGTGACTATGAGTCGTTGCGGAAGGCGGGTAGGGGAGAGTTCGGGAATTGCCGAGAGGGAACGGGGGCCGTGAAGGGCTGTTCCTGGGGGGTGTTCGCTTGGCTGTTGTCGGTGTCAGGCAGGGGTTGGGAAACTGGGTTCGCCGAAGAACGATTGTCTTCTGCGGGGCTGCTGCGACGGGGATCGTCGCCAAATTCGATGGTGTTGGAGGTCTCTGATGGGTCAGTCTCTTGCGGTGAGGGACTGCGATCGCGAGAGGGTTCGGGAACGCGGTTGGGAGAGTCGGGACGAGTTTGGTTGGCGAGTTGGGCCAGGGTTAAATCATGGGTGAGGTAGATATGGCCTAGGGTTCGGCCTTGGTAGGTGCGGCGGGTGAATCGCCAACCGGAATCGAGGTAAATGCGGGAAAACTCCCCTTCGGCCATTCCCCGAGTTCGGCCAATTTCTAGGCGGGGTAAGTTGCGATCGCCCCCGATGGGAACCCCCACCAGGACCAGTTCTCCACCCCGTTCGACGACTCGTAGATTGTACTGAACGCCGAGATCTTGTTCTCCGGCCCGAATCGAGTAACCGTTGCTGTCTGTGCCACGACCGCAAATTCCGGTAAAGTCAAAGTTGAGCAGTAAGGGGTCGACGCGGGTGGGGTTGCTTCCTTCTTCTTGCCAACAGGGCCGCTGATTGGAAAGTTGTTCAACCACGAGTAATTGATAGCCGTTGGTGCGTCCGACGGGGGCGGCGATCGCAATCACCTGATTCGCGTCAATTTCTCGTTGGTCAAACCGTGCTGCTACCTGAGATGAGGCGTTATCTTTGGTATAGCCTCTAGGACTGCTGGCGATGGCATCTGGGGCGATGGTGACGGCCAAGCCAATCGCCGTGAGTCCCAAAACAATCTGGTGTTTAATCTGTTGTCTGAGGAATTGCATGAGTTTCAGGTTTACTTTGCTGTGATCTGTGCGAACGGTCTGTGCGAACGGGCAAAGTTCTCGTGAACCGGTCTGATGAACCGGTCTTGTGAACAAATGAGGAACACTTATATTAAGAACACCAATTGCTCAACTGTCAAGTTAAACGGTCAAGTTGAACCGTCAAGTTTAAGGGTCACCTTGAACGGGTTTAAGCATCCCAGGGGTCTCGGGTCGTCTCAGAGTGCATCTCCGGCTGACTCGGGGAAAGTTTCGCTTCTTCGACGACGACCATTTGCCGAGAGATTTGGTTCTGAGGATCTCCGGACCAGCGATCGAGGAAATCTTTAAAAAAGGCTTCTTCTAACCAGGTTTTGGTCACCACCGCCAAGGGAAGGGCTAAAATCAGCCCCAGTAAGCCCAGAAAGGTGGCAAAGAAGATTTGCGCCGTTAACGTCACCGCCGGTAATAGGGAAATTTGTTTACGCATCACCATGGGACTAAACCAGTAACTTTCCACGTTCTGAATGACGAGATATAAAATGAGAACTCCCAGGGCTTTTAAGGGGGTATCGAGGAGGGCAACAGAAATCGGAAAGATAACACTTAAAATTGGGCCAATGTTAGGAACAAAGTTAAAGACACCGGCGAGGAGAGCATGGGCAAACACAAAGCGAACTTGTAAAATCGCTAAGCCAATGGCACTGAAGCTGGCGACGAAGATGGAGTTAATCACAATTCCTCCCATCCAACCGAGTAAGACTTCTTCGCAGAGAGTCAATATTTCATCGGCACGCCGTCGGTAAAATGAGGGAAATAGACGAATTAATAGGTTGCGATAGGAGGTGGGATCAACGAGAAACATCACCGTCAATACCAAAACAAAGAGGACTTTTAAAAGGACTGCCAAGGAGTTGGAGAAGAAGGTGACAAAGTTCTCAACAACATTCTGGGCTAGGGGACCGACTTGTTGAGCTAGTTCCGAGAAATTCGGGAGTTGCAGTTCGTCAAGATTCAGCCAAACGGGGGGAGAAACACGGACTTGATCCAGCCAATTTAGAAATCGTTGAAAGCCGACGGGGGCAAGTTCGATAAGTTGTTGAAACTGATTAATAAACGGAGGAGCGACTAGGGTGAAAAATAGAGTTCCAAATAGACCGACGAGGATAAGAGAAATTAAAACCGCCAACTCCCTAGAGGGTCGAAACCCTAATCGTTTTCCCCAATTTTGTAGGAGACAGACTAGGCTGTTGAGGGCGATCGCCAAGACAACGGCACTCATGACCAACAGCAGCGCTTCACGAAATTCCCAGAGAATGACGAGAGCAATTATAAAGCAAATAACGGCAATCCAGTCACCTAATTTCACGACAAAAAATTACTCCTGATTGTTTTTTTATGAAGAGTTTTTATTAAGATACGAACGTCCCATCGAAGCCCCTGTTGCCAAATTTTGCTATCTCAAACATCCCGTTTACACCTCTAAGGAGTGGTTTAAAACGGAATGAGACTGGCTTGAGTTACGTCGAGGATCTACGTTTGCTGAAGATAATTTCAGCCAAGGCTTTAAGGGCAAAATGGGGTAGAGCTAACATTCTACGCCAGCGCCAGGGTTCTTGGTAAAGTCGGTACGCCCATTCTAAATGATTATCGCCCATCCATTTAGGCGCTCGCGGTTTGACGCCGCCCCAAATGTCAAAACTTCCCCCCACACCAATCCAAATGGCTTGGGGACAGTGATGGCGATGGGTTTGAATCCAAAGTTCTTGGCGGGGAACACCAAGGCCGACTAAAATCACTGCTGGCTGTTGTTGGTCCAACGCTTGTAGGAGTTGTTGATGTTCGTCGTCGCTGAGATAGCCGTGATAGACGCCGCTGAGGTTCAGTTGAGGATACTGTTGGCGTAGGTTGCGGGCGGCCTGTTGGATGACCTCGGGTTGACCGCCGTAACAAAACACCGTCTCTTGGGGGGAGAGTTGCGAGATGAGGTTTTGGGCGAGTTCGATTCCCGGTTGGCGTTTGAGGGATTGGCCGATCAGTTTTAGGTAAAGCACAACTCCCGCGCCGTCGGGAATGACGAGTTCGGCGTTGTGGATGGCTTGGGCGAGTTGGGGGTTGCGTTGGGCTTGCATGGTCATTTCGGCGTTGAGGGTCACGACATGCAGGCCCTGGTGTTGCGTCAGTTGCGATCGCAACCACTGGCTATAGTCTGAATGCAGATGAACGGGACTTCCGAGAATGGTAACAGTGGGTAGGGGGTCGGCGATCATGGCATGATTGAGGGATTGGCTCGATTTGGCTTAATGTTGGCTCGATTGTATCTGGATTTGCTATGTCTTTAACCCTCGATCGCGTTTCTCTACAGGCGGCTTCTCGACGGTTGACGCTACTCGAGGAGATTTCTGTGGCCCTAACCCCAGGCGATCGCTTGGGGGTGGTGGGGATTTCTGGGGCGGGGAAATCCCTGTTGTTGCGGTTGTTGAATCGTTTGCAAGATCCGACAGCGGGGGAGATTTTTTGGGGCGATCGCCGGCTGACGGAAATACCCATTTTGGAGTTACGCCGTCAGATTGTTTTGGTTCCCCAAGAGTCGAGGTTGTTGGGGATGACGGTCAACGAGGCCATGGCCTATCCGTTGCGATTACGAGGCTTGGGGGCGGCGGAGATTCAAGGGCGAGTGGATCGCTGGTGCGATCGCCTCAAGATTCCCTCGGATTGGCTGGGAAAAACGGAGTTACAGTTGTCTGTGGGACAACGCCAATGGGTGGCGATCGCTCGGGCCTTGGCCACGGAACCACAAATCTTGCTGTTAGACGAACCCACCTCAGCCTTAGATGTGGGGCGGGCTGAGATGTTAATGGGGGTCCTCTCGTCGCTGACTCAGGAGCGATCGATGATGTTGGTGATGGCCAATCATCAGTTGGATCTGGTGCGTCAGTTCGCCTCGATGGTGTTACATCTGCAAGGGGGACGTATGATAAGCTGTTGCCCAGCGACGGCGGTGGATTGGCAACAACTCCATGAGGATTTTATTGCGGCGCGTCAACGGGTTGATGAGGACTGGGGAACTGTCAGCAATGGATAATGGATAATTGGCGATTGACAATTCAATGCTAAGAGTGAAGACTTAACATTTGACCGATATCCATTGACAAGCTTTTGAGCAAGATTGAGGTTAAAACAGTCCCCAATCAGAAGACCGTAGCAGTTTGAGTTGTTCGAGACGTTGGCTAAAATAACTATGGTCGAGACGACTGTAGTTGTTCATCATGGTGTTGTTGACGGCGATCGCCCAACTCCAGAGATGGGCGGCTTGGGTGAGGGGTTGAAACCTTTGGGTTTCGCTCGCATCGAGGGGGCTGACGCTTTCATAGCCACGGAGAAATGCGTCTCGGATGTGGCGACTAATACCGGTTCGTAGGGCGATATGGAGGAATTTGGCCACATCGAAGGCCCGCCAGCCATAGCCACATTGGTCAAAATCAAAGAGGGTGACGCGGCCATCGGGGGTGAAATGGGCGTTTCCACTATGGGGATCTCCCCAGCAAATGGTCCAGTAGGGTTCGGATTGGGGGAGGTTCTCTAGGGCGGCTTTACTGTCGGCGACGGCGGTTTCGAGATAGTCGCGATCGCGATCGCGCCCGGAGAAGAAGGGAGCGATGATATCGAGGGAGCGATCGAATAAATACTCTAGGGATAGGGGTTCTCGGTGATAGCGACTGCGAAATAGATGGGCGGTTTCATGGAGTCGGGCTAGGGTTTCTCCGAGGAGTTGGCTTTGTTGAGGATTGACATCACCGAGGGGAACGTCGCCTTCGGCGAAGACAAATAAGGCGGCGTAGCGTTCTCCTTCGGGGGCGTTGATTTCGACGGCGAGACGGTTGTCGGTGGTTCGCAGGGGGTAGGCGATGGGTAAGCAGCGATCGCGACAGAAGGCTAAAAAGTCGAGTTCAAAATAGACATCGGAACGACTGCGCCAGTGATGATGGGACACTCGTAAAATGTAGGAACGGCTGAGGGTTTGCACGAGGTAAACATCACTTAAACCCCGGTTCCAAAACTGACAGGCGATGACGCGATCAATGTCATAGGATGATAACACTTCTGAGATCAAGGCTTGGGGGGACAAGCTGGAGTAGATGGTGGGGAAGGTTGGGCGATCGCTTTTAGGTTGAGTACCCGGATGGGGGCGCATCACAGACACTCGCTGGGCATCAAGGGATTGAAGCCGGGTCGGGGCGGGATAGAGTTGCATCATAGTAGGTGGGGAGGAACGCGATTCGCTTCAGGCGTGAACGTCGGGCCTGAAAAAAAGCTGTGGCGATACTGTCGGATTTATGAGTCATATTTTAGATCAAATTGCTCTTTATTAACAGTTTCATTTACCAATTTTTGCTTTATCCTTAGAGGTTCTGGGTCTTCATCAATTTGCCGTTTAATTGTCATGATATCCTAACAAGTTGATCGGCAAAAATGCGTCCCAAATGTAACATTTAAGACAGTTTTTTGGGAAGCGTTGCAGTACCGAGATCCGCGACTGAGGTGTGAGTTGTGGGCCGAGCTGCTTTAAAATGGCTAAGTTTATCGTGGTTGCAACAGATTTATGGAGGTTCTGGTTAAACAATTCAGCCCATCTCAACGGCAGCAGTTGCGGCGATCGCTCCTAGAGTGGTATGGCCAGCAGGGGCGATCGCTGCCCTGGCGCGATCAGCCCACCCCCTACCGGGTTTGGATTTCCGAAGTCATGTTGCAACAAACCCAAGTCAAAACCGTTCTGCCCTACTTTGAACAGTGGATGCACCAGTTTCGGGACATTCCAAGCCTGGCCCAAGCTGACTTGCAAACGGTTCTCAAAGCCTGGGAAGGACTGGGGTATTATGCCCGCGCCCGCAATTTGCACCGTAGCGCCCAACAAATCTGCGATCGCCACCAAGGAGAGTTTCCCAAAACCTATGATGAAGTATTAGCCCTTCCCGGAATTGGCCGCAGTACCGCTGGAGGCATTCTCAGCGCCGCCTTTGGCCAAGCCTATCCCCTCCTCGATGGCAACGTAAAACGAGTCTTAGCGCGACTGATCGCCCTCCCGGTTCCTCCAGCGAAGGCGTTGGGGCAACTCTGGGATCTCTCCGCCGAGATTTTAGATGATCAGCATCCTCGGGACTTCAACCAAGCCATCATGGACTTAGGGGCCACCTGTTGCACCCCCAAAAATCCCACCTGTTTACTCTGTCCTTGGCGGCCCTTCTGCCAAGCCTATCAAACCCATCAACAACAGCAGCTTCCCATGACTGAAAGCCGTTCGCCCCTTCCCCACAAACAAATTGGTGTGGCCGTAATTTGGAACGATCGCCAACAAATTCTCATTGATCGCCGTCCCGACGAGGGCTTACTGGGCGGATTATGGGAGTTTCCCGGCGGTAAACTCGAAGCCGGAGAATCCTATCAGGACTGTGTTCGCCGTGAAATTCGCGAGGAACTAGCTATTGACGTTGAAGTGGGCGATCATCTGATGACCGTCACCCATGCTTACAGTCACTTCAAGGTTTCGCTTCATGTCTATCACTGTCGTCATGTCGCGGGCGATCCTCAACCCTTGGAATCTCAGGAAATCCGCTGGGTGACTTTGGATGAACTCGATCAGTTCCCCTTCCCCAAAGCCAACAGCAAGATCATCGCCGCCCTGCGTCACCCCCCTGGCGAGTCACCATAGGGGAACCCCGGCTTGGGGGAAGCCGGGGTTGGGGGGTATTCCCGTTGCGGGAATCTTTTTCTATTATACGATGCGGACGAAAGGACTTGAACCTTCACACCTTGCGGTACTAGAACCTAAATCTAGCGCGTCTACCAATTCCGCCACGTCCGCGTTGAATTTTCGCTTTGACATTCTAGCATGGGCAGGGGGGGAAAGGCAAGAGGGGGAGAAGAAGGGAACAGGGAACAGGGAACAGGGGGTTAGTGGGCGATCACCACTTCAACGGACTGATACGGGGTATCCCGTTGTTGGGAAGTCACCCAGGGGTATTGCCTGCACTTTACCATAAACTACAACTGAATTGACTTCTCCCACCAACTCAGTAATGGATGATTTTTGTGGGGGATGTATCTCCCTTGGACTCGGATAGCTGTCAAAACTTCTCGTAACTGAGGCTGGGATACTTTCCTACGATCTGCCCAATTTTTGATAATATCTAAGCTTGAAAATATCTTAAGACTATCAGACTGAGTTTTAGCAAATGATATTGCTTTTCTATCATCCGTTGCGATCGCCCAACCGCGATTAACTCCAATGGCTAAGGTGGCTGATTCTCCATCATCTTTCATTTCTGCGACATAGTTGATAAATAGCTCCTCTTCTCGCTCCGATTCAAAATCGACGACTAACAGTAACTCGTTTGCGATAGATTTTTCAAACTCAATGATGTTTGACTTCCCTTGACTCTCTTGATCTTGCAAATTGGTTAACGTAATCAGTTCCCGTTCTCTCACCACTTCAGTAACAACGGCTTGTGTCGGTATCGATTCCAGGATTGATGTGAATTGACCCGAGGCTGAAATATTCAAAAGACAACAAGCATCGAGGACAATGTGAGAGTGATCAGTTAGCATTAGAAGTCTCCCTCACCCCTTAAACTTGTCGTAAGTCTAAATGAGCAGATTCGTGCTCTAATCCGCTTGAGTAGTTTCGTAACGATTCAGCTATTCGACGAGCTTCCAAACGGTTCACATTCAACAAGTCAGAAAATCTTCCTTCAGTAATCATCCCTTGGTCTAATGCTTCAATAGCAAGATGTTGGTAGTGAATGGGTACGGTATCCGCACGATATGCTAGGTCTTCTAAGCCAAGTTCTCGTTGTACTTGCTTAACTTTTAAACCTCGATCTCGCAACTGTTCCCAAGTCCCATATGGCAAAAGCTTCATGTCTTGTAGGCGATAAACCAAGGCTTGTATTGACACACCATAATAGTGAGCCAAAGTAAATAGATTGGTCGGTGTAAATTTACCTTGCGATCGAGCAATATCATTAAACCGTTGAAGAAGTCCGCTGGTTGGCATCAAAAAATATTTCGGAAAGGCTTCCGCTAACTGCTCGCTCCTAGGCACTCTTTCCCATTGATTGTCATAATCAATGACAGGCTTTCTACGATGGGCCAAAAAATGTAGATACCCATGAGCCATCGACCAGCGTCGCCTTTCTTCGTAATGGTTGAGATTGATCGCCATGCAACCGCCAAGCTGTTCCTGGTACTGGTAAATCTCAGAAAACTTTGCAGGCATTTTCAAATAAAAGACACGAATTCCCACACTTTGCTCCAGAATATCCCGCAACGCTAAAACTGGACCATCACCGAGTCCTAATCGCTGCCGTTCTCGTCCGGCAATGCTTTCGGCAATTGTATCGATAGAACTATTTAGATTTTCATACTCCACATACTCAGGGGGATAGTTTTGAGGGAGTGGAGACTCCATAAGCTGTTCAAGTTCTAAGTAGTTTTGACACAACTGCTCGAATTTTTGAATGATGGCCTGTATCTGAGTGTCATCCTCTGAAGTTCGTCTGAAAGCTGCCCGAAATTGAACAGCAAAAGGCTGAGTCATTGAAGGCGAGGCCATGAAATCACTAACTGGTCTTTCATAAAGACGAGCTAATTGGATTAATTCCTTAGGCTTAATCTGTCGCTCGCCTTTTTCAATGGCAACCAAAGTTGTTCGTGCTACATTAATATCCCGTGCTGCATCGGCTTGAGTTAAACCACGCTGTTTACGGCACTGCCGTAAACGCTCACCTAGTTCACGCAAGTTTATATGATTTGGAATTTTAGTAGTCATTGTGGTTTACTCTCGACCTTATGGAACGATGTCCCGAGTCTTGTGTGAGCCGATTGGATTTCTCGAAAAGTCCCTCCAGAGATGAAACTCGACATGACCCCACTCATTAATATAAGCCTGAAAAAGCTTAATTAAGTTTATTCTAAATTCTTCTTCGGTTATCCCCTCCATTGTAGCAGTTTGATCGACAATATCATCCAAGACTGGAAAATTTTTAGTCAATGATATCCATTGAGATTGTCTCGTTTTTGATTCCTTGAATATTTCTCGCAGAGTATTGACTTGAATCCACATATTATCGAGAAAAATACAATCCTCGTTCGTTCCCTGTTTTGCGTGAGGAACTATGTAGTGGTTCTTGTCATTTAAGTTTGATGCGAGGATAGCTTGTCTTCTTAGAATACAAGATGAACAATAGCCACATTGTACGGGTTTACGTCGATGGGGACGATCACAAGATTGTGTTAATGCGGATAAATCAGCTTTTTTATTCCTTGCAAGTGATTGACACATTTGGGCTTTTGTAGAAAATAAGAAAGGATTTCGGATCTTAAATATCTCTCCAAAAATATCTGAGACCAAGTTGCTTACTTTGAGCAACGTTAATGGGTGAGTGGAACGAGAATGATCTAGTCCTACAGTAGATTCAGTATAAGGAAGGTTGATGGCACCTATACCGTTTTCATATAAATTTAAAACATTACAATCCATTAAATAAGCATAAGCAGAACCCAGCAAAGTAAAAACAACCCCTCGAGTTCTAAGCATTTTCTTTTTTGAGGATCTCTTTTCCTTATGCTCAAGACTAAATGTTAGCTGAGATAAGCTAACACGATTTATAAACTCTCGCTGTAGTTCCTTGAATCCTTTGTGTTGACGCTTGGATACAATTAAATTAGCCCCTGTACCAAACAACATAAAAGATTTTTTATTATTAGATGTCAGACGAGTATAAAGACCAGCCAGAGCATCAAGTCCACCACAGTAATGGTGCATGTCGCTTTGATTGATAAGTTTGGTAACTCGGTCACTTAAGGCTCCCCAATCAACTGATTTATTACACCGGTTTGGACTAAGTTCATTGGAAAGCAGTTTCTCTAATGAACAAACTAGAGTAATTGGTTGATCTCCTTTCCCTTGTAGATCTTTTTTGAGTGCCTTGAGCAACTCGCGAGTACATGGTTCCTCATCAGCGCTCTGCTCACACAGTATTCGATATGGGTTGCGGTAAAATCCCTTTATTTTGCTGTGAACAATATCGCCATCGGGCATGACATCACGTAAAACTACTGGGAGGGTTGGAAGCTCCGTGATTGATCGCGGAGAGGAAAACCGACTCAAGCGGCTTTAGCCGCCAGCACCCCCTTGCGGGGTGGAGGGGTATGGTTGCCCCTCCATGGAGCTATGGTTGGCTTTGACTCCCTTGCGGGGTAATGTTTGCTATGCGCTAACGCGCACGCTGCGCGAACGCTAATGTTCAGAGTCGGTACTTTCCCAATCGCACTGTCTTAACCCCTTAGGACTGTTTAACGATTCGGTTCTAGAGCCGGGAACTAGCACGCATTCCCGGGTAGGAACTTTAACTCTTGCTCTGAACGTAGCCAGTTAAGGCTTAAGCTGGTCAGCTACCTGAAAGCGGGGGGAACGAAGCCCCCGTGCTTCAGCCGGGGGTGCTGACTAAAACACCTTGCTAGGGCATTCGGGTTGTGAACTTACGAACTCGTTGTCGCAGCTTGGATTTTCTCTTGCTGTTCAATCACTAACCGCAGGCTGGGAAACAGAAAATGGTTTTCTTCGACGTATTGTGCGCCAAATAGACCTTTCTCCGCCCAAAAATAGCGGTCAGTCGTATGCTCGTTGCGCTTGACTAAAAGTAGTGCTGGGGGCGCAATCTGCTCAGATTTGATATACTTACGTGCAGCCGTGACGGGTTTATCTTCACCGCTCTCAATACTATACTGAGGCACGTGTTCTAAGATTCTTCGTCCTTCTTGACGGCGACGGCTCTTTCTCTTGCGTCTTCTTGCCAAGGTGTATTACCTCCTCTGTTTGCCGACGGGTTGTAGTGATAGCTACCAAAACCGAGCAAAATATATCAGATCTTGACAAGATTATCAACTCCTTTTGGTGAATTCTATAAGTTATTTTTAAGGGTCTATTCACCGTACAGAAACACCTTCAGGCGTTCCCACCCCTAACCAGGCTGTTACAAAAATTAACAAAGCTCTCAGAAAATGGAGCGATCGGGGCAAGGATGGGAGGGATCACCGGCTGATGATTAGGGACTCAGGGGCAGTCTCAGACCGAGAATTGACGCGAAGCGTAATGTCAACATTAACCATGAGTTCCGAATTGATATTGTTATGCCAAGAGCAAGTGGCACTCCTAGAGAACACCCTAGGAGCATCCCCAGTCGTCGTCTATATCGCCGAAACCTTCCTCGGGGGCAACGACCACAACCTCGTCCCAGCCATTGCCCGGCCCGACCATCGCGTCGCCTGGGACGACATCTGCATCCATGACGATCGCCAGCACGGTGCCGAGATCCAGTTGCGCTCAGCCGAACCCAACCGCCAAAGACGTCCGCGCGATCGCCCCGAAACCGTCATTCTCTCGGCCAGCGGTCAAGCCCATCCCCCCCTCCCTCCGGCTCCCGCTCCCCGCATGCAC
>NZ_JAWOCL010000120.1:0-9173 GCF_046483825.1 Sodalinema sp. | reverse complement strand
GGTGTTTTCATGACCCCTCGCTTGGTAATTTCCATCATGTCGGTAATATGGTTAATTTCAGCGTCCACGGCTAAGGCGTTGACGGCTTCGGTGGCGTTTGCTTCGAGTTGCTGACATTTTTTGCAACCGGTTCCGAGAACTTCGATTTTTAAGGGTGTCATCGATTTAGATAGGTTGGGTTGGACAGGAGTTTGAACCGTATTCAGGACTGAACAAGGTTCAGTTTGAGCGGAAGAACGTCGAGCATCACAGGTTTCAATTAAGGGCAACAGTTGTGACTTCAATGCTTGTAGTTCTTGGATTTTGTAGTCAATTTCCTGTTCCTTGAGTTTGAGATGCTGATAGACGCGATCGCAGGAGAGGCGATCGTCTTCTTGCAAGGCGAGAATCTCACGAATTTCTTGCAAAGACAGTCCCAAACGTTTCAGGTGAACAATGAACGTTAAACGTTCGACATCGCGATCGCTAAACAAGCGATATCCACTTGAATTTCGTTGGGGGCTAGGGATTAAACCAATCCGCTCATAAAAATAGAGCGTTTGGTTATTGACTCCAAGCTGTTTGGCGACTTCAGTGACTTTCAGCATCTTCGGTATCAGTCCTTGGCTTTATGCTAAACCCTATACTCGAGTATAATGTCAAGCCCTAACGTCAATTTCCCCCTCAAGGCTCCTAGTGCAACCGCTGAAACCCAGGGCTGAACGGCTCTTCTCGCCCTGGTTGAGACGCGATCTGAGGTCACCTCCCGCCGATGCTATCCCATCACTCCGATGACTCCTCATAGTGGGGAGGGCTATTGATATCCTCTCCGCAATGGGGACAAATAATCACATCAATCCCCCGTTTTTTAGCTTTGCGAGCCGCCAGTTCTTCCGAGAAACCTGACGCTAAAATACCAGCGGGAAGGGCAAATAAGCCAATCCCAAGAATGGCTAAAATCCCCCCGATGATACGTCCGAGAATCGTCACAGGATAGACATCGCCATAGCCGACGGTGGTGAGAGTAATGGTTCCCCACCAAATCGCCGCCGGAATACTGGAAAACACCTCCGGCTGGGCAGGACTTTCTATGAAATAAATTAAGGTTGAAGAAATAAACAACAGAACGACTAAAACAAAAAAACTAACGAACAATTCTTCTTTCTTCAAGCGATAGACTCTTGCTAAAATTGAAAGTGAATCAGTGTAGCGATTGAGTTTTAAGACGCGAAAGAAGCGTATCAGCCGCACACTTCGCCCCAGGCGAAATTGGGGTGAAAACAACGGCAGATATAGTGACAAAAAGAAGGGCAAAATTGCTAACAAATCAATAATGGCTAAGGGCGTAAACATGAATTTGAGTCGCCCTAAAATTGGATGCCGATATTTGGGAATAATCGTACAACTCCAAAGCCGCAGCAAGTATTCAATCGTAAAGACAAAGACACTAAATTGCTCAAAGCGTCTAAACTCTCGATAATAGTGATTAAAAATGGGGTTAACGGTTTCTAGGGCGACAGCAATGGTATTGAGGAAAATAAGCCCTAAAATGAAGAGATCGATAAATTTACCAACTCGATCATCTGGCTCAGCGAGATCTAAAATCTTAGCCACTTTCAGTTTTAAGGGGACTGACTCTGTCATGGATTTTAGCCGGGTAAAGAACATTCCTGGGCAATGAATTCCCTGCATTCCGTATTACACTCGGTTTAGAGGTTGTTCCGCTGACCTTACCGAACTTTCATCTTCTCCTAATTTTGCACAAAAAAAAGTGCCCATTGAGCGAATGTAACTCAACGGGCCAGTAGCCGAGATGGCCTGAGACGTTAGACGTTGAAATGGCGGATTAGATGCCAGCTCCATCAAAAAAGTCTTGCAGGGTATGCTCGCTCAAATTGCAATTGGGAGCGGCGACGGCTCCGACTCGCTCAAGTTGCTGCGAGGTGAGCTGGCCTTGCTTTTCGAGAACCTCGACGTGTTTCTCTAGAGCTTGAATGCGATCGACGAGGGTGCGAATCACTTGAGCTTCTGAGTCAGGGAGTTGGCCATGTTCGAGGGGATTGACACGGACGCCTGAGCGGTACACGACACGCCCAGGAACCCCGACGACGGTGCAATCGGAGGGGACATCTCGCAACACCACCGAGCCGGCTCCAATGCGGACATTATTGCCGATTTGTAGATTCCCGAGAACCTTAGCTCCCGCTCCGACAACGACCCCTTCACCGAGGGTGGGGTGACGTTTGCCGGTTTCTTTACCGGTTCCGCCGAGGGTGACCCCTTGATAAATCAAACAGCCATCGCCGAGAATCGCCGTCTCCCCGATGACAACTCCCATCCCGTGGTCGATAAAGACCCCCTGGCCAATGGTTGCACCGGGGTGAATCTCAATTCCGGTGATGAAGCGGGCAAAATGGGAGATGAGACGCGGGAAAAAGGGCAGTCCCAGATGATGCAGCCAGTTGGCGAAGCGGTGGAAGACCAGTGCTTGCAAACCGGGGTAGCAAAATAGCACCTCAACCCAGTTACGAGCAGCGGGGTCGCGATCAAAGATGATGCGAAAATCGGCGATGAGCGATCGTAGCACAGTAAAAGACCTGGTAAAACAAATCACAGTGATCTATTTTAAATCATGTTTCGGGGTTCTTCAGCGGCGATCGCCGGCGAGTTTCCCCCACTGACCGAACCGAGGCAGTTTAAAATAAAAATCACGGCTCAACGACAGCGTCGGATTCCTTGTCTCTATAGATTTCATGACTTCGCCCCCGGAAACTCCCAAAATTGACCCCAAACCGCCTGAACAGGATGACCGCTATCTTGATGAGGCTCCCTTTGAGGTGGAGATGTCCATCTTCGACCACCTCGAAGAACTACGGCAGCGAATTTTCTATTCCCTAATTGCAGTATTTATTGCCATCATTGGCTGTTTCCTAGCCGTGAAGCCGATTGTACGGCTCCTTGAAGCCCCCGCCAATGGGGTCGAGTTTATCCAAATTCGACCCGGGGAGTTTTTCTTTGTCTCCATCGAAGTGGCCGGCTACAGCGGCTTACTCCTGGCCACCCCCTTTATCCTCTATCAAATTGTCCGCTTTGTGCTGCCGGGGCTAACGCGGCGAGAACAGAAACTCATTGCCCCCGTGGTTCTCGGCTCTAGTGTACTCTTTCTGGTCGGGTTAGTCTTTGCCTATGTGGCTCTGATTCCGGCGGCTCTCAAGTTTTTTGTCAGCTTCGGTGAAGGGGTCGTCGCTCAGCAATGGTCTATTGATGAATACTTCAAAACCATTCTACTGTTGCTATTTAGTACCGGGATTGCCTTCCAAGTCCCGGTCTTGCAAGCGATTCTCGGTGGTTTAGGGATTGTCTCATCCTCGCAGATGCTCTCGGGTTGGCGATATGTGATTCTCACAGCCGCTGTCTTGGGAGCTGTGTTGACTCCCTCCACAGACCCGCTGACTCAAAGTTTGCTCGGGGGAGCGGTGGCGATGTTGTACTTCAGTGGCATTGGTTTGGTCAAAGCGATGGGGAAATAGTCCATAATGCCCTCAATCAATGCTTGGGAGATCACCAATGGACTGGACAGAGTTTGCAATACGCCTGTTAGTGGCGTTCCTATTGGGGTCTGCTATTGGTTTAGAGCGTCAATGGCGACAGCGGATGGCTGGCCTACGGACCAATGCTCTCGTCGCCACGGGTGCGTCGCTGTTTGTGATGCTGTCGGTTCTCACCCCCGATGAAGCCAGTCCAACCCGGATTGCAGCTCAGGTGGTGTCGGGAATTGGCTTCCTGGCCGGCGGGGTAATTCTGCGGGAAGGTCTGACGGTTCGCGGCTTGAACACGGCGGCAACGATTTGGTGTGCGGCGGCCATTGGGACTTTAGCGGGGTCGGGTTATTTTAGCCAGGCCTTGGTGGGGTCGGTGGCGGTGTTGGCGTCGAATCTGATTCTCCGTCCTTTGGGCCATCGGATTAACCAAGAACCCCTTAGAGGGAGTGAGGTGGAACTTTGTTATTACTGTTCCCTAGTCTGTTTGGAGAAGGATGCGGCTCGGGTTCGGGCCTTGTTGCTGCAATCGTTGAGTTTGGGCCATATGCGGCTGCGATCGCTCCACAGTGAAGATCTCGAAACGCACAAGGGCCGGGTTGAAGTCAAAGCCAAACTGGTGACCCAAACTCGCGATGATGAACTACTCGAACAGGCCATTAGCCGTATCAGCTTGGAACCGAGTGTCATTGCGGTTCGTTGGCGGGTGGTGGAACAGGAGTTTGGTTGAATCATGGCTTAGATGTTGACTTAAACATCTGGTTCCCTGTCACCCGATGGCAAAATCTTCTACAGTGTTAACTTTGAGTGCAATTGTTGCTTAGCTTATGTCAGACGAACAACAGACCCCCCAATCCCAGCCAGAATCTCAACCCCAGTCTGAGGCTGAATCTAGCAAGACCCCGAGTTTTGGCTGGAATCTCTATGCCGAAAGAATCAATGGCCGCTTTGCCATGATTGGCTTTGTGGCGTTACTGATTTTAGAAGCGGTGACGGGGCAAACCTTTCTCAGTTGGATGGGTTTCATGTAATTGCCCAAACAATCCGACACCCGGTTTCTACCGGAAACCGAGTGTCTGGCCGCTACCGATCAGTTTTCCTCAACCGTTAACCGATAGCGTCCCCGTCCCGTATCGTCATAACTGTTGACCACCACAATATAGTCTCGGGTTTCGGGTAAACGAACAGTTAACTCAGAGTCGGTGTTTCCTGGACGGATATCATCATTTTGACCAATGAGATTGCCGTCATTATCAAACAAGAGCAAATAGGTATCAAATTCTGAGCTTTCGAGGCGAATCGTAATCGACTGTCCGGCTTGTCCTGAAAATTCATATTGATGGAAAAGACTCCCATCCTCGGGCAAACTGGGATCGCCTGTGCGTAAGACTCCCGTTTCATTGAGTAGCACACGGCCCTGACCACTAGAACTCGGTTGACCACCTTGACTGCGGAGTGTGAGTTCGTAGTCACCGGACTCGCCGCCACGAAAGGAGTTCGCCAGCAGAATATAGGTATCGCTCTCGGGCAGTTGGGTCACAATGCGGGCATCGGTTCCCGGCCCCCCATCGTCATCTTGGGCGACGGAGTTACCGTTGGAGTCGAGCAAAATCAGATAAGCGTCAAAGTCATTCGAGGTGAGATCTAAGGACACGGTTTGTCCGGCCCGTCCTTCAAAGCTGTAGGCGTTGAAGTAGCTGTTATCTCCGGGCAAGACATTGGAGTCTGGCCCCAATGTGCTGCGAATAGGCGGGCCGTTGAGTTCCACGGAACGGGGGGTTTGGGAACCGGGGAGACGACTGCCGGTTCTGGCGGTTTCAGATCCCTGTCCTTGGCGAATGGCGGTGAGGAAGGGTTGGACGTCGCTGATGGGAATGGCGAAACCAATGCCAATGTTGCCGCTTTCGCGACCGACGGAAAAAATGGCAGTGTTGACTCCGACCATTTCGGCGTTGGAGTTGAGGAGTGGCCCCCCAGAGTTGCCGGGGTTGATGGCGGCATCGGTTTGGATGGTTCCTTCGTCGGGGTCGATGCGGCTGATAATGCCGACGGTGAAGGTGGTTTCTAAGCCGAAGGGACTGCCGATCGCAAAGGCCCGCTGCCCGACGCGGACGGAGTCGGGGCTGGCAATGTCGATGGTGGGCAGGTTGCGAGCGTTGCGAAGTTGTAAGGCGGCTAGGTCTTGGCCGTTGGGGTCAAAGCCGAGGATGTCGGCGGTGTATTCGTCGCCGTTGGGGAGGCGGACGGTGACGGTTCGCCCGGAGGCTTGTTGCACGACGTGAGCGTTGGTGAGGACGAGGCCATCGGGGGTGATGATGCTACCGCTACCGCTGGAGTTGCCGGCAACGATGGCGACGACGGCGGGACTGGCTTGGTCGTAAACTCGGATGTTGGTCTGTTCGTCTTGGTTTTGGGCGATCGCCCGCTGGGGGGCCAGTTGCGGCAAGGGGGCAACGATTCCGGTCAGGAGTCCTAGGCTGAGGAGACTCGAAAGGCTATGGCGAAACCAGAAGACAGTCATGATACAACTCGGCAAAGGGATTTGAGGGTGGGTTAACGGACGGGAGTGGGTAAATCTAGGGGTTGTCCGTCGCGGTTATAGACCAGAATATCCCATTGACCATTGAGGTTGGCTTCAAAGGCGACAGTGCTACCATTGGCACTGAGGGTCGGGTTACGGACGGTGGCGTTGAGGTTTTCGGTCAGATTCCGCAATTGTCGGGTCTCCCGGTCATAAATAAAGATTCCTGAGCGACCCTGGCGATTTCCGGCAAATACGATATAGCGACCGTCGGTGGAGACGCTGGGGGTTTCGGCGATGGTGTCGAGGGCGTTGAGTCCGGGTAGGGCGATGGTGCGTTGGTTTTGTTGGTCGTAGAGATAGATATCCTGTCGTTGTTCTCGTTCGGAGACGAAGACGATATACCGGCCGGATATGGACGGGGATAGGTCGGCGGCGGGGGAGTTCAAGCTTCGCCCGGCTGGGTCAACGGGGGTATTCAGTAAACGGGGATAGGCGGCACAACTACTTAGGGTTGAAATCAGGAAACTATAGAGGCTAAAACGCCAGATTGACAATAGCCTTGGTTTGCTTTTTGGGTCAATTCCAGGTTGTTTTTTGTCGTTCATACCTCTTTTTTGAGTAATTCTAATAATTATTATTTAATAATTTATGGCGATTATTGTCGGCGATCAAGTTCGACGTTGGGACCGCGATCGAGGATTTCAATATCCCATTGTCCCCGTCGTCCGGTTTGAAAGACGATGTAGCGACCATCGGGGCTGATTTTGGGGTGGCGAACCCAACCGCGATAACCGCTGCTGAGGACTTGGGTGCGGCGAGTGATGCGATCGTAGAGTTCGATTTCGGGCCGACCGCGATCGCTGGCAAGATAAACAATATAGCGTCCGCTATAACTGAGGCTGGGAGACTCGGCGATCGCATCATCCCGGTTCAAGTTGGGCAGGTTAATAAATTGTTGTCGCTGTAGGTTATACAGCAAGATATTTTGGGTGCCATCGCGACCGGAAACGAAGGCCAGTAAGCGTCCATCGCCACTGAGGGCCGGCTGTTGGTCGCGATAATAGCTATCGAGGGCCGCCGGGGGTTGGGGACCCCTGCCGACGCAGCCGCTGAGTCCACCTAAGCCAAAACTGATGGCGACGGATAGGGCCACGGGTTTGAGTCGCCGTCGCCAGTTCCATCGCCATCGTCGTTGTTGTCGTCTCCGATTTACCACAACTCGGGTTCCGCTGCGATCGCCTTAGCGATCAAACTGATTGGAGTTATCGTCTTCGAGTTCGTCGTCATAGGGATTGGGACCGAAGCGATCGCCATACTCGTCATCGTCGGGGAGTGGATCGTCGTCTGAGACGACCGGAGGCGCCTGATCTCGCAGATTGGGGGTGCGATCGTAGACATCATAGTCGCTGCTACCGCCCCGGTCATCTTGGCTGGGGGGGCTAACGGGACCGCCGCTGGGATCGTCGGCGTAGAAGTCGCTGTAGCGGTCGTCGCTGTAATCGTCGTCTAAACGCGCTTCGACTTGTTTTTTCGGACGAGCGGGACGGCCTTGGGGGGGACGCGATCGCCGACTACTCGTATCAGGCTTACTCGCCGGCCCTGAACTGCGGCCGGGAGGACGACGGGCCGGACGCGGTCCAGCTGGGGCCTCGCCGTAGGGGGCATCATAGACCTCGTCATCGTTCCAATTGCTGTATTTCAAGTCCACCTGACGACTTTTGGCATCGGGTCGAGGTCGGCGTTTGCGGGGCGGGGGACCTTCGCTGGCAGGACTAGTCGGGGGACGACGACCCGTCGGGGGACTCCCTGGACTACGCCGAGTGGGAGGACGACGGGGTTCATCGCTATAGGCCTCTCGCGGCGATCGCCGGGGAACGTCTCGGCTGCCGGGAATGCGACGGGTGGGGGGATAGGGGTCGTAGGGTTCGAGTTCTTCGAGTTCGGCTTCGTACTCGTAGGACTGATAGTCGGGATTCACATCCCGCTCGTCATCCACAATTGGCGCGTTGCGTTTCGCCTGTTGGGTGACGATTCCTCTCATGCGGATGCTTTCAACCGCAAAAAAGACCGCTGAACCGGTCATCAGGAACTGACCAAATTGAAGAATGGGGTCCAGCCGCCATCCTTGGAAAAAGAGAATACCGCCACAAAGCAAGGCTACGGCGGCAAAAAAGATATCGTGATCCCGTGCCAAGTTGGGTCGGGTTGTCCGTAGCAAATACAGGGCAACACCGCACAGGACAAGGACAATGCCCATTAAGCTGCCCCAGCCAAAGCCGTAGGCGACTTGAGCTAGGACGGGGGGAGTATTGATTGCGTGCAGCAGGCTGCTTAAGCCCAGTCCGATGTTTACCATTAGCCTCTCTCCTACTTCAGTCCCCATCTTAGCGACTTACGAGGCGAATCTCCAGGGTCGCGAACGTCCCTGGAGAAGAAGCTAGGTTTTACGGGATAGACTTGACTCACCTGCTGCGATCGCCATCAAAAACGGATCTAAGACCGAGATACTTTGTCTTGTTGGCTCAAGAAAACCAGGGCCACCACGACCGGAATTACAACGATAATTCCGCCAGCCAAGAGGCTATAGAAAAAGTTCATCAAAGAAGGGGTCATATTATTCGCTTCCTTAAAACGAAACGATCAGAAATATTGCTTTACTCAGTGTAACGACTTCTGGGACGCTTGGGAAGGCAACTCTCAGATTTGTCTAGGTGCGGCAAGGCTGGGTTTAGCCCCAAACGAGAGGGCAATTGGGGCGATCGCCGAGGTGGCGATCGAGATACAATGGTCTCAGCCAAAAGTTACAAACCTTAACATTTCAGCCTAAATCAAGCTATGAATACCCTCACCTTAACCAGTTGGACTCTAGGAATTGTCCTAAGTCTGATGACCTTTCTCATGATTATCCGCATCATTCTCACCTGGTATCCCCAAGCGGAACTCAACAAATTTCCTTTCAACCTCATTGGCGTACCCACAGAACCGTTCCTGATTCCCACCCGCAAACTCATTCCCCCCCTAGGAGGGGTTGACATTTCCCCCATTATCTGGGTGGGGATTTTCAGCCTCATCCGAGAACTGTTGTTAGGGCAACAGGGGTTGATCACGATGATGCGTTAGGGAATAGGGAA
>NZ_JAWOCL010000295.1:0-11539 GCF_046483825.1 Sodalinema sp. | reverse complement strand
AACGACAAAACCGAGAACCCCTCGGTGAACATCTTGGGAATGTCCACCCTCGGCTTCCACAACCAGCATGATTGCACGGAACTCAAGCGCCTCATGGCCGACTTAGGAATTGAGGTGAATGCGGTTGTTCCCTATAAATCCTCAGTTCATGAACTTAAAAACCTCTCTCGGGCTTGGTTTAACCTCGTTCCTTATCGAGAATTAGGCTTGGGTGCGGCTCAATATCTACAGCAGGAATTTGAGATGCCCGTTGTCGATATTACCCCGATGGGCATCGTAGAAACTGCCCGCTGTATTCGTCAAATTCAAAAGGTATTGCGCGAACAGGGGGCCGATGTCAATTTTGAGGAGTACATTGACAATCAAACTCGCTTTGTCTCCCAAGCGGCCTGGTTCTCCCGTTCGATTGACTGTCAGAACTTGACGGGCAAAAAAGCGGTGGTGTTTGGGGATAATACCCACGCCGCCGCCATGACGAAGATTTTGGCCCGAGAAATGGGGATTCATGTGGTTCTCGCGGGAACCTACTGTAAGTATGATGCAGACTGGTTCCGGGAACAGGTGAGTGAGTATTGTGATGAAGTGTTGATTAGTGAGGATAATGGCGAGATTGGCGATGCGATCGCCCGCTTAGAACCCTCGGCCATTTTCGGCACTCAGATGGAACGCCATGTGGGGAAACGCCTCGATATTCCCTGTGGCGTGATTTCTGCCCCGATTCACATTCAGAACTTCCCCGTCGGCTATACGCCCTATCTCGGCTATGAGGGCGCGAATCAGACGGTGGATCTGATTTACAACTCTTTCACTCTGGGGATGGAAGATCATCTCTTGGAAATCTTCGGCGGCCATGATACGAAAGAAGCCATTACCAAAGGAGTGTCGGCGGATTCGGATCTCGGCTGGAGTAAAGATGGTTTGGCGGAGTTGAACAAAATCCCCGGCTTTGTGCGCGGTAAGGTGAAACGCAATACTGAGAAGTTCGCTCGTGAACGAGGTGTTGACTCGATTACGGCGGAAGTTCTCTATGCTGCCAAAGAATCGGTCGGTGCGTAATTGTCGTGAATCGTGAATAGTTGACAGTTTATTGTTGACAGTTTATTGTTGGCAGTTTATTGCCGCAAAATAGGCGTTATGAAAGGACTACAGGATTCAAAAACGTCCTGTCTGTTGTGGCTAAAAACATGGCTGTCAACGGTTTCCTGTCAACTATCCACAGTTAACTATCCACAGTTAACTATCCACAGTTAACTATCCACGATCGCGCAACCTAGCGACTCATTTCTAACATCCGTTCAATGGGTTTGAGGGCAGCCAGGCGGACATCTTCCGGGAGGGTGATTTCAGGCTGACGCTGTTTCATAGCCAGATAGAGTTTCTCCAGGGTGTTGAGGCGCATATGAGGACATTCATTACAGGCGCAGGTTCCCGTCGGAGGCGCCGCGATGAAGGTTTTACTGGGCATCGCTTTCTGCATTTGGTGGATGATGCCCGGTTCAGTGGCCACAACGAAGGAACTGCGTTGACTCTGTTGAGCGTAGTTCAGCAGGGCCGTGGTTGAACCGATATAGTTAGCGTGACGTAAGACTGGGGGTTCACATTCAGGGTGGGCGATGATTTCAGCTTCTGGATGTTGAACCTGCAATTGCACCAGTTTTTTCTCCGAGAAGTTTTCATGCACGATACAGCTACCATCCCACAGGAGTAACTCACGGCCGGTTTGTTCCATGACGTAACGGCCGAGGTTGCGATCGGGGGCGAAGATAATCGGTTGTTCTGGGGGAATTTGGTTGACGATATCGACGGCGTTGGAACTGGTACAGATGATATCGCTCATGGCTTTGATGGCGGCGGTACAGTTGATGTAGGACACCACCAAATGGTCAGGGTGAGCGGCTTTGAAGGCGGCGAAGGCCTCGGGAGGGCAGCTATCGGCTAGGGAACAGCCGGCCTCTAAGTCGGGGAGAAGGACCAGTTTTTGGGGATTGAGGATTTTGGCGGTTTCCGCCATAAAGTGAACTCCGGCGAAGACAATCACCTCGGCATCGGTGTTAGCGGCTTGGCGAGAGAGGCCGAGGGAGTCACCGATATAGTCGGCGACGTCTTGGATGTCGGGATCTTGGTAGTAATGGGCCAGGATGATGGCGTTGAGATCCTGCTTGAGGGTGGCGATCGCCGCGAAGAGATCGTCAGGAAGTTGGGATTGGCTGGGTTGGGAGAACGGTACGGTCGTAAACACAGTGAAAAAAGATGACGGGATGGGACGTTAACAAAATGTTAACTGAATTATAGTGGGTTTTACCAAAACTCCGTCAAATCTTTCTGAGGGGAGGCAGCCGGAAGAGGGCAACCACAAGGGATTGCCCCTTCGTTGTGTCTGTTGCCGGCTTCTACGCCGTTTTAGAAAACTGACTGGCGAGAAGTTTGGTTTTTAACCCCAGTTCGATCGCCTCTAAGACTCGGGTCATCCCCGTTGTATTGACCATTTCGGGAGTTTTGCCCGCTTTCTGTGCCACCTGCATGGCTTTCTCGGTCAGAGAATGGCTCGCATAGCCGGTAATAATCAGCAGTAGGTCAGCACTATAGATATGGTTTTCGACCTGTTGCGCCATTTGTAACCCTTCCTGGGCTGTGCACCAGACTAACTCTACATTGGAGTCGCGTAGGCGGTTCTTGACGGCGGTGGCGAGGCGATCGTGTCCGCCAAAGACCACGACTTTTCCGGCGAGTTGACTGTAGGGATTGGGGCGTTTTTCCGAGGTTCGATGTCGAGTTCGTGGCTGTACTTCCGAGGGACGTTCGACTCGGGAGCGATTCTCCATCGCCTTATGATAGATAAAGTTGAGGGTCTGTTCGTGGGTTCCCCGCAATCGTGCCACAGGGCCTTCCTCACTCAGAAGGTTAATTCGCTCAATCAGTGCTTCGACGACTTCTTCGAGGGCATCAATGGCTTTTAAGTCGGTGGTGTAGCCTCGTAGTGCGACGGCGACATCTGTGGCGCTAAAGAAGTCATTTTGATCGGAGATGGTTTCAAGCAAGTCTTGCTTGAGCGCGAGTCTCCATTGGTGAGTTTGTTCGGATAACTGTTCGTCTAGGAGACGTTCTTCGTATAAGATGAGTTGGCGATCGACGGTTTGAGCGGCTAACAGGGGGGCATTGTCGAGTTGTTCCTGGATTTCTTTGGCTTTTTGTTCGAGTTTTTGCCGGCCGGTGCTTTCGGGGATGTTTTCGGCTTCGTATTGCCTCAACATGGCTTGCACCTGGTTTAAGAGTGGCTTCAGCTTCGCCTCGATTTCTTTGGTTTTCTCTTCGATCTGCACATCGCGCTGTTGCTGAAGGCGGTTTTCTTCCAACTCGGCTTTCGCCAAGGATAAGAGGCTACTCACCGAATTTTCTAAATTGCCAAGTTCATTAATATCCATAGGTCTGGGTTCTTGAAGGATGAAATTGTCCTGTCGTACCGTTAGAGCCTTTCTCGGGTCGTCTCAGACGGCTCTACCTGGGTTAAGTACGACAGTTATGCTCTCTATGATACGCCTGGATCAACCGGGTTTGTCTGAAGACTCTCTCAATTACAGATCGGTTGGTCTCAGAGACGCTCTAGGGGGTCCTCAGCGGCTTGTAGATCCGGGTGGGGGGGTAAGGTGTTGTTGTCCTTGCTGGCGATCGCCGAGGCTCATCCTCAACGGCGATATCTTAAAATGAAGCTATGCCTTGCCATAGGGTTCGTCATCTCAACTCCCCCAATACCATCTTTAGGAGGCGCTCAGCCGTTACCATCCCCCCCAGGGTGCAACTGGCTTATGACCGCCAAATGCTCACTGTCTTCTGTCTAAGAGAACCCATGACGTCCGAGAATACCCTGGATATCCTGCAATCTACCCTGCGATCGCAGTCGAAAGCCCTCGATCTGTGCGATCGCGGCTTAACCGAACTCCCTCCTGAGATTGGTGAACTGGACCAATTGGTCGCTCTCAGTCTCAGCGGAAATGCCCTACGTTGTCTCCCTCCTCAACTTGAACGGTTGCAAAACCTGAAGTTACTCGATTTAGAGTGGAACGAGTTTGAGGAATTTCCCCGCGAAATTTTAAAACTTAGTCAATTACGAGAACTTTATATTAGTGGAAATCTTCTCCGAGACATTCCAGTCGATCTCAATCAACTTCAATATCTCGAAAAACTTCATGTTAATAACAATCGGCTTCGGGAAATCCCCTCGGGCTTGAGTAAGCTATTTAGCTTGCGAGAATTGTCGTTGCGAGACAATCAACTCAGTCAGATTCCCGACAACTTCTACCGCCTCACCCGTCTGCGTAACCTGTCGCTGCGGCAAAATCGCCTCTCGGAATTTCCCCAAGCCATTTGCAATTTAGAAAATCTGCACAGCCTCTCTCTCAGCCATAATCCGATTGGTGAGGTTTCCTCTGAAATCTCCCGCTTACAATACTTGTCTCAACTGGGATTAGGCTTCAATCAACTTGAACAGCTCCCTGCCGAAATTTACCATTTAAAGCAGTTAAAACGACTGTATCTCAATGACAATCAGCTTCGAGATTTGCCTGCCGAAATTGGTCATCTAACGGCATTGACTGAGTTGTATTTATACAACAACCAAATCGAAACATTACCCGATGAAATTTGTCAGCTCAAAGACTTGCAAATTTTGTCGATTAGTGGTAATAAATTGCAAGATTTGCCGCCTTGTTTAGCGGAACTTTCGGAGTTGAACTCCTTAGCCGTGAGTAGCAATGCCTTTCGTGATTTTCCGGCGGCGATCGCACAACTCCATCAATTGCAAGAATTGGCGTTAGGGGGTAATAAATTTAACAGATTTCCCCGAGAGATTTTGCAGTTGAAACAGCTAAAAAACTTAGCCCTTTGGGATAACCCCATCGGTACTCTGCCTGGGGAGATCACCCAATTGCAAGAGTTAGAAATCCTCAATGTCCGCAATACACAATTAAATCAGTTACCGGCGGATTTAGCCCAAATGCCGAAGCTGAAATATCTCTATGTAGACAACAATCCCCTAACTAGCTTGCCCAATGATGTCGTTGAAGCTGGGAGTGAGGCGGTTCTCGCCTATCAGAAAGTGCAGCCAGAACCGCCGCCCAGATAAGCCACGCTCCCGGATTTCCCCGTGTCATCGGTCAAACTTCATGAATCAAACTCGGCCCAAGTCAGAAATTAAGGGTCTTCTGGGTTTAGGGTAATCAGGAGAATTTATGGCAGATTACATCCGTTGCTGTCGGGGCATAACCCACCCCTACCCCTCCTGGGAGGGGATTTTTCGCCCCGACAATTGGGTATACCATGCAACAAATTCCGCCCGATATCCAGAAGACCCGAAATTAACGGCTAGTTGTTGCCGCCGCCTGTTTACGATTACGGGTTTCCAGGAAAATCAAGAGGGCATTGATATCCGCTGGATTGACACCGCCAATGCGGTTCGCCTGACCGACGGTAACCGGGCGAACTTTCATGAGTTTTTCCCGAGACTCTTTCGAGAGGGTTTCAATGGCATCATAGTCTAAATCCACCGGTAGCGGTCGATTGGCTTCCCGACTCACTTGGTCAATTTGCCGTTGTTGCCGTTGCAGATAGCCGGAGTATTTGATGTCAATTTCGGCCCCTTCCCGTTCGGCTGTGGTTAACTGCCGATTCCCGAGTCCCAAACGGTCTAAATCGAGATAATGGAACTTGGGACGACGCAATAAATCCGAGAGGGTGACGGACCCTTTAATCCCTTGACCGGTTTCAGCAATGATTTGTTGGCCAATCTCATCATGACCCTTGACGCGATTGTCTTGCAGACGTTGTTTTTCGGCGGCGATATTGGCTTGTTTGCGTTGGAAGAGTTGCCAGCGGCGATCGTCAATGAGGCCAATTTCGCGTCCTAGGGGGGTTAGACGGCGATCGGCGTTATCCGATCGCAACACCAAGCGATATTCCGAGCGCGAGGTTAACATACGATAGGGTTCCCGCAACTCTTTCGTACAAAGGTCATCAATCAGAGTTCCCAGATAACTCTCCTCGCGAGGGAAGACAATCATCTCCTGACCCCGGACAAAGCGGGCCGCGTTAATCCCGGCCACAATTCCCTGGGCCGCCGCCTCTTCATAGCCGGTGGTTCCATTGATTTGTCCGGCGCAAAATAGCCCCTCAACTCGTTTTGTCATCAAGGTGGGGAAACATTGGGTGGCCGGGAGATAGTCATACTCGACCGCATAGGCGGGACGCAACATGACGCAGTTTTCCATCCCCGGTAACGTCCGCAACATCTGCACTTGCAAGCGTTCCGGGAGTCCCGTGGAGAACCCTTGAATATACAATTCCGGGAAATCTCGCCCTTCGGGTTCAATGAAAATTTGATGACTGGGTTTGTCAGCAAAGCGGACAATTTTATCCTCGATACTCGGACAGTAGCGAGGCCCTTTGGCATCCACCCAGCCGCCATAGACGGGGGACAGATGTAGGTTGTCCTGAATGATTTTATGGGTTGCGGCAGTGGTTCGGGTTAGATAGCAGTTGACTTGTTCCCGTTGAACCCATGCTTCGGGGTCAAAACTAAACCAGCGTACCTCCTCATCGGGGGGTTGCGGTTCCATTTGGCTATAATCCACGGACCGTTTGTCTACACGGGCTGGTGTCCCTGTTTTGAGGCGATCGGTCTCAAACCCCAATTTTTGCAATGTTTCCGTTAAACCCACCGCCGCGAACTCCCCAGCCCGTCCTGCGGGCATGGATTTGTTGCCGACCCAAATCACCCCACCGAGGAAGGTTCCGGTGGTGAGAATGACGGTTTTACAGCGGAAGGCGACGCCGAAATAGGTTTGTACGCCGATGATTTCGTCGTTTTTGCCCAACACCAAATCTGTCACCATCCCTTCTCGGACGGCTAAATTTTCCTGATTTTCGACAATTTGGCGCATCACGGCGGCATATTCCCGTTTATCCGTTTGCGCCCGTAACGCCCAAACGGCGGGGCCTCGGGAGGCGTTGAGGACGCGCTTTTGTAGGTAGGTGCGATCGGCCATTTTGCCGATTTCGCCGCCGAGGGCATCCACTTCATGCACCAGTTGCGACTTCGCTGGGGCGCCAACGGCCGGATTACAGGGTTGCCAGGCGATTTTGTCTAAATTCAGGGTTAATAGCAGGGTACGGCAACCGAGACGGGCTGTAGCGAGGGCAGCATCACATCCGGCGTGTCCTGCACCCACCACTACCACGTCAAATTCGTCTTGGAATTCTACGGCAGTTTCGAGGGTCATGGGGGTTGGCTTAAGCTGATGGGTCAATTGATCATTGTAGCGTGTCAACTACCTGACGCTGACACGTGTCTTCGCTAACGGGACAGCCCGGGCTTCCAATAGCTCTTACGTCCAATAGCTCTTACGTCGATCGCAGAAGACAAGTTGCAGAAGACATCAATGGGTAAATTAGCTTAAAATGGAATACGCTTGAACTTGCTGCCTTAATCATAGAGGACGATGATGACACCCCAAAATTTTGCAGATATTTTGGACTCTGCCGATCGCTTGTCTGTCGAAGAGCAAGAAGATTTGATTCGTATTTTGCAAAATCGCCTCCGCGATCGCAACAGAGCCGATCGCATTCGGGATGTTAATGAAGCACAAAATGAGTTTTTTGAAGGAAAATGTTCCCCGGCGACTCCTCAGGAACTGATGAAGGAAATTCTTTCATGACATTTACGTGGATACAAAACCTGGACAGGGCAACCACAAGGGATTGCCCCTACGGCCAGGGTTCCACTTTTTGATAAACTCCTCTGATTACCACCAATCCTGAAAACCCGAGATTTTGGTCATTTTTCATTATATTTGGTCATTATATGTCCCAGTTACTCACCTCCATGTCTCTGACGGAATTTTTGGCTCAAGCCAATCTTGAGTCGTCTCCGGCCTGGGAACTCATTGAGGGGCGAGTTGTTCAAAAACCGATGCCCACTCTGTTTCATTCACGGCTGCAACGCAATCTCGTTAACTACATCAATGAGCGCACGGATGAGTTCGAGGCCATACAAGAGTTACGTTGTATTATTCCGCCCTATTCACCGGTTCCGGATATTGTGGTTATTGCTGGGGAACGCCTGTCTGATGAGGATGGCCCCTTCCAGGGCGCTCCAGATTGGTTGATTGAAATTCGCTCCTCCGACCAAAGTACGTTAGACTTACAAACTAAGATTATTCACTGTCTCGCCAAGGGTACAAAATTGGCTTGGTTGATTGATTTTCATCATGAGCAAGTTTGGGTCTGGCAGGGTGATAGTTTACCCATTATTTGTTCGGGAGATGATGTTTTGCCAAGTTATAATTTGGGTTTTGAAGTCACCGTCAACGCGGTGGTGGCGATGACTCAAAATAAACAGTAATTGTTCAAGAAAGTTTCTAGTCTGTGGTTTTTTCTTCGATAATTTGGGTCGAACTCACCCATTGCCCAGTGGCGTCATAATTGCGTAATAAGCGTGCGCGTACTCCGTCGCCGAGTCGCCAGCCAATTTCGAGGAAAAAGGGCTGTTGGCGGGGAATTTTGAGGGGACAGAGACAGGATGCGCCGTCGGGGAGGAGGAGGAGTTGTCGGGGTTCACTAGCGCGGTTGAAGAGAATGCAATTTCCGTCGATTTCTCCGGTTGAGGATAATTGCCAGGTTGATGTGGTTAATGACTGCTGAAGTTGATTTCCCTCACGACTGATACTCAGATGACTTTCATAGGAGTCAGGAGGGCGAAAATCGGGGTATTCTGTTGTTACCGTTCCCCGCCATTGGCCAATCAGTTCATCGACGGTTAAGGGGGTGGATTCGGGGATGTCCACCCCATCGAGGACTTCACGAATGAGGGTTCCGCCGCTAAATTCCCCGTTTTTAAACAGTTGTACCAGTCGCAGCCGCCGTTGGTTATGAATCAATCCCTGTTCGGCACCAAAGTCGGCGATGGGGGAAAATTGCACGGAACCAAAGGAAAAGTAGCCCGTTTCAAAAAAGAGGATATTTCGTCCTAGGGTGCGATAGGTGAGTTCAATTGGCTGGGGTTCAGGTTCGCCTGGGGGATATTTAAAGACCTTTTGCTGAACACAACCATTGTCTTCGACGCCTTCTAGGGTGACGCGGGTGGGGATATCTTTGAAGAGATTTCCTTGAGGTGAAAATTGGCTAAATGACCCTCGCCAATCGCCTAGGTTTTTGAGAAATCGCTGCCATTGGTTCATGTTGATATAGCAAAAGTTGGTCTGAATAGTACAAAAAATAGGGGATAAGAAGGCAAGAGGCAAGAGGCAAAAGGCAAAAGAAGGGAACACCGAAACTGGGAACACCGGAACTGGGAGCACCGGAACTGGGAGGAAGAAGGAAAGAGGTAGGGAATTCTCTCCCAGCTCAGAGTGTCCTAAGCCAATCTTCGATTGCTATACTCAACTTTTTTGTCACAAATTTTGCTAAAAAAGTTGTTAAAGCGATTGACAAAACTAACATTTTATAGTCAAAAAACTTGGTCAAAAATTAGTTTGCTAAGCGTCGTTCCCCGTAGGCGAGGAGTTCTTCGATCGCCTGAAGACGATGTTCCCAAGTGTCAACTTGATAGGTATTGTTGACGCGATGGAGACTTAGCCATTGGGGCAATCCTTGTTGTAGCTGATCGAGGCGATCGCGCGTCACGACCACTTGCGCTCGACTGGGTTGTTCGGCAAGCTGTTCTAAGGCTTCAACAAAGGCGCGATCGCTCGCTTGCCAAAGGCGCAATTTCTCATCATCAATCCACAACTGTTCAGCCGCTAAAATGAACTGCCATTCTGATTTCAGGGCGCGATGTCGGTCGAGGGCAGCTTTGAAGGGTTGACGGTAGGGAATCGGTTGGGCAACATTATTTTCCCCGTGGGTTTGTTGCAAAATCTCTTTTAAGTTATCTACGAGTCGTTCAGCAGCAAACAGTGCATAACCACTGGTGGGTAAATCGCGAATCAACTGCATTTGATCAACAGCAACGATATCAGCCAAATCATGGAGTTTCACCGAGGGAACCAACAACGCTCCTGGCGGTATATCGGCCAACATTGGAGTCATCAGTCGTCCGAGACGATTGGTATCAGCGGCGTAGGTCATGGGGACGATGACATCGATGATACCGGCTTCAATCCAGCTTTCCCAGTCTTGTTGGATTTTATGGGTGCGATCGTGGCGGGATTGGGGAAACACCGCCGCTGAGAGAATCAACTCGGGGTTACGGCGTTGTAGAAGTTCATGAACGTCGCCGACAAAGGTTGTAATTTGGTTAACTCGGAATTGCGTCCACCGGTTCCAAAGGTCAACTTGATTGGGGGAGAGGGTGATGGGATCGACTCCCGTTAAGTCCTGAAACCGCGATCGCCCGGCTTCGCCATAGCCATAACTGCGTTCAGCACTGGGGTCTTGGAAGGGATAGCGGATATAGTCGAGTTGAATCCCGTCCACGTCGTAATTCAGGACAATCTCATCGATGATGCGGATGAGATACCAGCGGGCCTCGAGGTTGGCTGGATCGAGGAAGGTTTTGCGGGACCCCCGATGACGGATGTCACCGCGATGGTCAAGGTTAGCCCATTGGGGATGGTCGTCGAGAATGGGGCCAAGGAAGCTGGAAGACTGCCCCAGGAGGCGGTTATGGGCTTCGTTACCCACGGCAAACGTCCACACCCAAGCATGGAGTTCCATACCCCGTTCCCGCGCCAATTCAATGGCGGCTTGCAGGGGGTCCCAGCCTTCAGTGAGGGGATTTTGGGAATTGGTGATTTGACTGGGGTAGATGGGATAGCCGGCGTTGAGGGTTTCAAAGAAAACCGTGTTAATCCCGGCCCGGGCCAAGCGGTCAAAGAGGGGTTCTAGGCCGGCTTTGGACCCGGCGGCTACGATGGTGCCGCGATCGAGCCAGATTGAACGCACTTCTGGGGCGCTGTTGCGGGGGCGATCGTTGGGATAACTCTGCCACAGTTGCGATCGCGCCTCTAGCCATCGCGATCGCGCCTCGCCATAATGCTGTTGTCGCACTAACTCAGGAAAGTCCCGCAAGAGGGTTTTGGCCGCCGCCACTCGCGCCCCGTCATCATAGCCCAGGCCAACTCCATCTCCCCCAGCATCTAAGGCTTGAAGGGCAACATCCCCTAAGTTTCCCAAAGTTTGGGCTGCAATCAAAGCACTCTCGACTCGTCCGAGGAGTTGGCTGAGTTCTTGCTGCATCCGCAGGGCAATGGTAGCGTCAATGGGGGCATCTCCGGCTTCCACGACCAAGCCAGGAGGGGCGGTTTCTGAGGCTGGGTCACGAATCTCGCCATCGTTCTGAGTCCTCTCAACGGTGGTCGGTTGGCTGTGAACCGGTAGGGGAAGCAGTAGCGGTAGGGCCAGAAAAAACAGGGGCAGCGATCGCCGTGACAGCCGCCGTAGTAAGGCGTTGACCATAATGGTATTCCTTGTCGGGTGTGAGGAGGGTGCGAATGGAAAAGCTAGCCGAATTTTAACCAATTTTGGCCAACTCAGCTTAACGCGGTGTTTC
>NZ_JAWOCL010000278.1:0-7325 GCF_046483825.1 Sodalinema sp. | reverse complement strand
GATGCCGGAACGCATCCTACCTCCTATTGCTAGATGCGTTCGGGCAAGTTTGAAGCAATGGGCCTAGGTCAAACCCCCTACTGATGCCGGAACGCATCCTACCTCCTCTTGCTAGATGCGTTCGGGCAAGTTTGAAGCAATGGGCCTAGGTCAAACCCCCTACTGATGCCGCAACGCATCCTACCTCCTCTTGCTAGCCTCTTGCCTGTTGCCGCTTGCCTCTTGCCCCCTCCCGAATATGGTATCTTTGGATATTTGCAGACTATAGTTTGTCGAGTGTAGAGCGCGGTACGCCCCCTATGAGCCACGAAATTTTCATGCCTGCCCTCAGTTCCACCATGACCGAAGGCAAAATCGTCTCCTGGACGAAAGCCACCGGCGACAAGGTGGACAAAGGCGAAACGGTTGTTGTCGTTGAATCCGACAAAGCCGATATGGATGTTGAATCCTTTTATGACGGTTACTTAGCCGCCATTCTCGTCGGCGATGGCGAAGTTGCCCCAGTCGGTAGCACCATTGCCCTACTAGCCGAGACAGAAGCGGACATTCCCGAAGTTCAGAAACAAGCACAACAACAGAGTTCCTCCGCCTCCCCAGCCCCGGCCGCCACCCCGGCTACGCCAGAACCTGCACCCGTTGCGGCGGCGACAAGTCAAAACGGTTCTGGTGGTCGCTCCAGTGGTCGCACCGTGGCCTCTCCCCGCGCCCGGAAACTGGCTAAAGAACTCAACGTTGAATTAAGCAACCTACAAGGGAGTGGTCCCTACGGTCGGATTGTCGCCGAGGATGTGCAACAAGCCGCAGGACAGCCCGTGTCTGCCCCGACCGTGACCCCAGTGATGCCCGCTGCCCCAGCTGCTGCCCCCGTTCCCATGACGGCGGCCACAACGGCTCCTGCCCCAAGTCCTGCCCCGGCGATTACCCCTGGCCAGGTGGTTCCCTTCAATACCCTGGAAGGGGCGGTGGTGCGGAATATGAACGCCAGTTTGTCGGTTCCGGTGTTCCGAGTTGGCTATACCATCACCACGGATGCCCTTGATCGTCTTTATAAACAAATCAAGTCAAAAGGGGTGACGATGACGGGCCTGTTGGCGAAAGCTGTGGCGGTCACCCTAATGAAACACCCCCGACTCTATGCCAGTTACACGGAGCAAGGGGTGCGCTATAACAGCAGTATTAATGTGTCTGTGGCGGTGGCGATGCCCGATGGGGGCTTGATTACGCCGGTTCTGCAAAATGCGGACCAAGTGGATATTTATTCCCTGTCTCGTCGCTGGAAGGACCTGGTGGCGCGATCGCGCAGTAAGCAACTGCAACCGGATGAGTACAACAGTGGTACGTTTACGCTGTCGAATTTAGGAATGTTTGGGGTCGATCGCTTTGATGCCATTCTGCCCCCAGGACAGGGTTCAATTTTGGCCATTGGCGCGTCTCGTCCCCAGGTGGTGGCCACGGATGATGGCTTAATGGGCGTTAAACGTCAGATGCAAGTGAACATTAGCTGCGATCACCGAATCATTTATGGGGCTGATGCCGCAGCGTTCCTGAAGGATTTGGCTCAATTGATTGAAACTAATCCTCAATCTCTGACGCTTTAATCTCTAACGCTGCAATTGTTCATGGGGTGGGTGGGCCAAATCAGCCCACCCACCTGAGAGCGTCCCTAACTCAGCCAAATGTGAGTATCAACATGGAGAACTTGGCCGAGTTGCAGGAGATCACGATCGCCTGATTGCAGGTTATTCTGGGCGATCGCCTCTTTGAGCCAGTCGTAATAGAGTTCTTGGACGCGATCGAGGGCCAGTCCCAATTTTAGGGTGTCACCAATCTGGACCAAATTGGTAATTTGGGTGACGCGCTCATCCCGAGTCAGGTCGCCCAACTCATCGTCGCTGGTGTGCAACAAATGCCACAGCGATCGCCAAATGAGCTGTTCCAAGGACTGTTTCGCCTCAGGCACCTTGAGGTGACAGTTCATGGTTTGGGCTTCGATGGCGATCGCCGTCAGTTCCATCCAATAGTCTTTCTTCGTCGGCTGTTCAGCCAAGGTATTGAGTTGTTGCACCAACCCGCGAACCGCCTCTAAACAGCGTCGATTCAGGGCAATCTCAGCGGCCACCTGGAGTTCTCGGGGAACCGTTAGATGATTGCGCTGAAGGGCTTTGAGAACCCCATAATTGTCTCGGTAAACTTGTCCATAGAGGCGATCGAGTCGTTGCAGGGTTTGCCGCTCTAATTGGTGAATAATCCGCTCTTCTTCTTCAGCAAACAGATCCGAGAGGCCAAAGGTTTGTCCATCAAAGTGACGGTTCATGGCCAGAATCGTCTGAGCCGCACTGGCGGACTCTAGGGCAGCAAATAGGGATTCTTTCATTTTGCGGTATTCCAGACGACCGGAAAAGGGCTGAATACAGCAATGGAAGTCGAGGCCTCCCAAATGTAAGACCGCAAAGGTGAGATGGACGGATTCCCAAGTAATTTCGGAACTAAACTCGGCTTGGCCCACAGCCAAAGTCAGGGTTCCTAACCGTTGCAGTTGATAGTCGAGTTGTCGCGCTTGGTAGCAATAGACGCGATGTTCGGGTTGATAGGTCTTAAACAGAGAACTGATGGCATAATGAGCCGCGATCTGTTCAATGCTGACTTGGTTGGTTTTGACGTTATGGCGATAGACGGCGGCCCCATCACTGAAAAACGGCACATTGGAGGGCGCTTGAGCCAGTTGCGCGATGAACTCCGGTTCAATGTCCTGTCCGGTGACTTGTCCGGCCAGTTCAATGGCCCGGGCGGCATAGCGGAGAATTTGCGTTCCCTCGGGGCGCGAGAGTTCCTCGAAGAACCAACCGCAACTGGTGTACATCAACAGGGTGTGACGCTGCATTTCCAGCAGTCGCAGCGCGTCAATTTGCTCGCTGGCGGTCAGTTCCCGGACTTGATGGCGACGTAGGAACTCGGCCACATTCTCGCGACTGCGATCGCCCAAAATTTGGATATATTCATCCCGTGCTATCCAGGGATCGCGCAGTAAACGCCCACCTTCGCGGTTATAGACTCCTTCGAGGCGATCGCGAACCCAGTCGAGGGCATCCCGTAGAGGTCGCCGCCATTGCTGCTGGGTTCCCCCACCGCCGCCACAGCCACAGTCATCTTGCCAGCGATCGACGCCGTGGGAACAACTCCAGGCGGTGACGGGTTTGAGTTCACATTCCCAAGTGGGGGGATTGACATGGCGATAATGGGCAAAGTTGGTCACCGTCCAGCCTCGATTGGGAAATTCTTGGGTGACACAGTAGGCGATACATTTTTCTTTATCCCGTTTGTGGTGGCCAAAGGTTTCGCCGTCGGTGGCCACGGAGATAATTTGAGCGGGGCGATGGTCCCCATGAATGGCAATTTCGAGGCGGCCAGCAAAGTTGTAGGCACTTTCGAGAACGTCATTGAACCCCATATCCCGCGAGATGGGACCGTCATAGAAGAAGACATCGAGATAGGGACGGTCTGAGTCAGGACGGCCAGCGTCATCTTTGAGATAGCAGCGGTAGGGACGACTGGGATCGACTTGTCCACCGCCGACTTCGTACCAGATTGGGTCGGGGTTGTCTTCGCTGGCTAGGGGGCGACAGCGTTGTACTTGGGATGGGGCGAGGACGACAAATTGGATACCTTCTTGGATGAGGGCTTCGACGGTGGGATAGTCGATCGCCGTCTCCGCCAGCCACATCCCCTCGGGATCGCGGCCGAAGTGTTTTTTGAAGTCAGCTTTGCCCCAGCGGATTTGGGTGCGTTTGTCCCGCTTGTTGGCCAGGGGCAGGATGATGTGGTTGTAGACTTGGGCGATCGCATTGCCATGACCCGCAAGACGTTCACAACTGCGGCGATCGCCGTCAATAATCCGTTCATAGACTTCGGGATCATGGCGTTCGATCCAATTCATCAGGGTTGGCCCGATGTTGAAGCTGAGATATTCGTAATTGTTGACAATTTCGACCACTTCGCCGCGATCGTTCAAGATTCTAGCAAAGGCATTGGGGCGATAGCATTCAGCATGGATGCGTTCGTTCCAGTCATGGAACGGACTTGCACTCGGTTGTCGTTCGATCGCATCGAGGTAGGGATTTTCCCGAGGGGGTTGATAGTAATGTCCATGAACGGTGATAAACACCCCTGTATCCTGGCGCAGTGCCGCGTTAGGGCGATCTAGGTTAATGTTCAAGGAATCTTTAGAAATGGGGTTAGAGGTAAACGTCATAGGGAGTGAGGACGGCAATAAAGCGTCAGTGTAAGGTTCAGTATTGGCTGGCAAACGAATGCCGGTTATAAGAAGTTCTAGCAAGACTGCACCTCATTGGGCGATCGCCTGAGACGTTCTGAGGCTCGTCAAAGTGTATGGTCATTTTAGCAATGAAATTCAATATTTTTCGGTGACGTTACTACAATTTTTGTTACGAAACATTGCATTTATGGGGATAAAAATCCTGAGATTTTTCACGCGATCGCCTGTTAACAAATGGGGATCAACTCTTAACCCTTCATAATTGACCGCAGACCCAAACCTCCCGGCATCCCCTCTTGGGGCCATCAGACCTAGCAACGTCAGGTCAGAGGCAAAGCGGCTACGGCTTTCCCCACCTCTCCCGCCCTTTATCACATATCATCAAAAATATCAAGCCTTTGATGCCTCAAATCTCGCAGACTCTCGAATGATCTCACTCAAGCTGCGATCGCACCGACTCAACGCCAATACTCGTCTACGTCAGGATATTCGTCATCTGTTCAGGGAGTCGGCTTCTCTCCTCCCTCTTCCCCCCGAATCGTGACTATTTCTTAAACAGATTTGGTTTCCTTAAACTAAAAACGTTGTCCACACAGTTCTCCGTAGAGAAGTGCAGACAACGTCTTTAAATGTCTATCCTGAATTTCGATGACTTACAAGCGTCTACGGGACATCGTTCCATAGAGGTAAATCGCAACAATTGCCCCGAGAACTGCAACAAACACACCCATAACACTTAAATCTGATGCGGTTAGTTCCAGGGTTCCTGTCTCAATAAACAAGTGCAACGTGCCACCAATAAAAGACCCGATGATACCCAGTAGCATCGTAGCCAACCAGTTTCCGCCTTGATAACCAGGAACAATGGTTTTCGCGATCGCACCTGCTAGCAGCCCCAAAATAATCCAAGAAATGATAGTCATACAACTTTATTTTTTATCTTTTTAGCGACGCCCAATAACCAGGTTATAAACAACACCAATCAACGCTAGAACCAGAAGCACATGAACTAAGCCTCCGCCGATATTGACAGCAAACCCCAATGCCCATAAGACAATGAGAATCACAACCACAAACCAGATAATATTCAACATATTTCTTCCTCAAACTTGGGTACAGAACAACGGAAATTCAAAAATGGTCAACGATAGGTATTCGGATTATCCAGAATCATCTTTGGGATAGAAAATTCTGGATTTTGAGTGTAAGTTAAGTGTTAGTTGAATAAATCACCAATGCCATCTTTGACATTTTCGATCATGTTTCGATGACTGCCCTCAGTCTGCTTCAGTCTGCCCATCATTTGGTCTTTACGACTGCCCGTCACATTACCAACCGTTTCCTGAATTTTACCTTCAACATTCTTCGCCACTGCTTTAGCTCTGTTGCTGAGCTGTATCTCATCTTTCAGGTCCTCAGCCGCATTATGCATCTGGCTTTCAACTTGCTTAGCCTTGCCCATCATTTGATCCCTAGGATCACCGGTAACATTGCCAAGGGCTTCTTGAGCCTGACCTTCTAGATTCTTCGTCATCGCCTCAGCTCGGTTCATAGCAATAAACTGGCTGGTGAACGGTGCTGGCAAGGTTGCAGCCCAGGCACTTGTCGTTCCAAAGTTAAACACAATAGTGGCAACCAGCATTAGGGTTGAAATCACAATCACTAAAAATTTCTTAGCTTGTCGAAATGACATCATTTTTTCCTCTAAAAATACATTTCATTGACATCAAAATTTTATTTAGTAGCTTATTTGGGAGTACAAATAAGAGGATAAGATGCTTGGACATCTTATCCTCAATCACATCATCTACATCACAAAATCAAGATTCAGCTACACACAAATCCATGGACTAATCACATGGACTAATCAATTGTTTTTTTGACTCCCTCCTTACCATCTTCTACAGAGTGGCGGATCTTAGCTTCAGCTTGTTTGGATTTACCTTTAGCTTTAGCTTCGTTGTTGCCAGTTAAATCCCCAACAGCTTCTTCAATGTTACCCTCAACATCTTTAGCCGTGGCTTTCGCACGATCTTTAATACCCATGGTGATGGTGATACTCTCCTTAACGTTTATCTAGGCTAGAATGAACCGAGTTGGCGTCTCTTACCTATATAACAACAATAATCAGTAGATGTTTTATTTCATGAGTGACTTGATTGAGGTGATGAACAAGTACATAATTTGATACAATACGTCCATGGCCACTGCCCCACAGACAAGAATCAGTTGCTTTCGGGACGAAAAATCCCCTCCTGGGAGGGGCTAGGGGTGGGTTCCTCTACAATTTTGTATCAAACGCAACAAATCACACCGTATATCCTGAAGACCCACCCTATCCCATTAACCTTGTGAATCGGGGGAGGGTGAATTTTTGATACTCTGCCTGTACCCAGGATCTTCGCTACCGAGCAGACAATCCCAAAACGTAAAATAGAGTCCGTAATGAACCGTATATTTAAGATGATGAATCGAGTGGTGAGCTGGGCCAATTAGCCACCGCCCGAGCCAATGGTGTGGGAATAGGCTGGGTAGGCGATCTGGACCCAAATGATTGAGCACCGCCCACATGGTCATCGTCGCTAACACCGCAATCATTGTGATGAAATGCAGCGGCAGAAGAAAGACAAGGCCGACTAAGAATAGTGCCTGCACAACAGCCTCTAATGGATCAAAGGCAAACGACGTCCAGGGAGTGGGGTAACGGGAGCGATGATGTCCTTGGTGGAGCCAGGAAAAAAGCTTAGGGTGGTGAAATAGACGATGGGTGAAATAAAAGTAGGTATCTTGCAGAAGCAGACTGATGCCATAGCTGACCCCTAGATACCACAGCCCATACTCTCGGGGGTCGGTGTAGAGTTTAGTACCCCCCGCCGTATAGACTGAAAGAATCAACGCCGCCGCTAGAGCAAACACCGCAGATGAAAGCATCGAAAGCTTAATATCATGCCAAATAGCCGTCCTGGTGGGCGACTGATGCACTCTAGGCTTGCTCGCAGACTGACTAAAAGGGGAATAAAAGAGCCAATAGGTTATCCCTGATACTAAAAAG
>NZ_JAWOCL010000275.1:0-28759 GCF_046483825.1 Sodalinema sp. | reverse complement strand
TAGAGTCGTTGCTAGTTATGGGCTAGAAGCCGAATCGGAAGACTCGGCTGTTCATCAACATCAGCTTTGAGCGCCCATCCCAGTGAGGGCAAGTTTCGAGTCACTCGCCCTCACCCAGTTGATCGCGCCCTATAACTTCGTGCCGCATTCAGGACAGAAATGGTTAGTTGAGGCGTTTTTCGCGTTGCAATTGGGACAATACACGAGTTCAACGGCCCGCTCTAACGTGTTCTGTTCCGGTAGCCCCAGCATTTGCGCGTTGCTCTTACCCGGTGCCACCATGGGGTAACAGTTTTCCGTGCGATGAACCCGGACATCCATCACCACAGCCCCGTCATAGGCCAGCATTTCGGCGATCGCATCCTGAAGTTGATCCGTATGGGTGACTTTAATCCCCTTCAGCCCATAAGCTTGACAGAGAAGTTCCACATCCGGCATTCCCACTTCCATATTGGACGAAGAATAGCGTTCCCCGTAGAAAGTTTCTTGCCATTGACGAACCATCCCCTGCCAACCGTTATTGATAATCACGGTTTTGAAGTTGATGCCATATTGGGCCATCGTTCCCAGTTCTTGGAGGTTCATCTGGAAACTGCCATCACCACTAATACAGATCACCTCTTCCTCGGGGAGAGCCACTTTAGCCCCCATCGCGGCCGGTAGGCCATAGCCCATAGTTCCCAATCCCGCACTGGAAATCCAGCGACGGGGACCATTTTTGAGGAATTGGGCGGCCCACATCTGATGTTGCCCCACATCGGTTGTGTAATAGGCGTTGGGGGCTTGGCGATGCAGTTCCACAATCACCTGTTGCGGCGAGGGTAACTCAGCATATTGAGGAACCTCTAGGGGGTAATCCTTGCGCCAGCGGTTGATGCGATCGAGCCAGGATTGAGTCTGACGAGACTCCATCCCCAGGCCGAGTTCCTTCAGACGACGCAACAGATCGATGAGAACTTGCCGCACATCGCCCACAATCGGAACCTCGGGGGCACGATTTTTACCCACTTCCGCCGGATCAATATCGATATGAATCACCTTAGCCCGAGCCGCAAACTCATCTAATTTTCCGGTGACGCGATCGTCGAAACGGGCGCCAACCGCAATTAAGAGATCACATTGACTCACCGCAAAGTTAGCATAGGCGGTTCCGTGCATTCCCAGCATTCCCACAGAGAGGGGATGGTTTTCGTCAAAGGCCCCTTTCCCCATCAGGGTTGTAGTGACAGGAATGTTAAAATGCTCCGCCAACTCGAGCAGTTCCGCATGAGCGCTGGCGGAAATTGCCCCACCGCCGACATACAGCAACGGTGATTTGGCCTCACGAATCAGGGCGATCGCCTGTTCAATCTGTCGCGGATTGCCCTTAACCGTCGGGCGATATCCCGGTAACTTCAACGATCCTGGCTCAATGGGAACATAGTCACAGTCAGCCAAGCCCACATCTTTCGGCACATCGATCAACACAGGACCCGGCCGGCCGGTACTGGCAATATGGAAAGCTTCGGCCACCACTCTCGCCATCTGATTGGGATCTCGCACCACATAGGAATGCTTAACGATGGGCAGCGTAATCCCAAAAATATCCGTTTCCTGAAACGCATCGGTCCCGATCGCATTCCGGGGAACCTGTCCCGTCACCACGACCATCGGAATGGAGTCCATGTGAGCCGTGGCAATCCCCGTGACGAGGTTGGTCGCCCCAGGACCCGAGGTTCCGAAACAGACCCCCACCTGTCCTGTGGCCCGGGCATAGCCATCGGCGGCATGAGATGCCCCTTGTTCATGACGGACTAGGATATGTTGAATCCCACCCTGGGCTTCAGCACGATATAACTCATCATAAATCGGAAGTATTGCACCACCGGGGTAGCCGAAGATATGGCGAACCCCATGGCGTTTTAGACTATCTATCAGGGCATAGGCCCCACTCACACGTTGGACGGCGACTCGTTGTAATTGCACGACAGGAACCTCTGGCAAACTCTCGAAAACTTAAACCTTTACCCTACAATTCTACTCAGGTCAAGCTCGTTTCGTACAGGACTTTAAAGAAATTCAAGATATTGGAGAATCTCGATAGGATAAAGATTGGGACTGACCCATCTGTTGCCGATCGTCCGTCCTTTGTATTTTTTGCCTAGACTTTCTATGACGAACCAAAATCCGCAACCCTATTCCTCTCGCCCCAAAGCCGCCCAAGGACTGAGTGAAGAAAAATATCAGCGCTTAGTCGCTGAAGCCAAAGCCCCTTACCGAGGCTTTCGTCTCTTTGTCTATGTCAGTTTAGGAGCCTCGGGCCTCCTCGGGGCCTTTGTCTTTCTGGCTCGGGTGGCGGCGGGAAACGATTTAGCCTCAGATTTGCCGAATCTAGCACTACAACTGGGAGTCGTGGCGTTGATGGTTTGGCTGTTCCGCCGGGAACGTTGATGGCGGCCATGGGATTACTCACGCAACTGTGGCTCTCGGCTCGCTTCTGGTTTGGGTTGAGCCTCATCACCTGGTGGGGGATGGCCGGGGTCATCTGGCGTGACGGCCAGGGACGCTATCGTATCCAAGATGATGCTCGACAACATGTCTTTTGGATGCAGCGTTTTGAGGAACCTGGACTATTTCCCAATGATTGGATTGCTGATTATTTCCAGTCTGTTGCGCCTTGGGGGTATCGCCATCTCTACGAGTTGGCCTCGCTCCTGGGATTTGATCCGTTTAGCTTCAATAAGCTGTTACCGCTGCTGTTGTCTCTGTTGACGACGGTTTTGGTGATACAGGTCAGTTGGCGGTTACTTCCGGTGCCGTCGGTGGGGTTTGTCAGCAGTGTGATTTTGAATCTGAGCCTCTGGATGAAGGATGATCTGGTGTCGGGGACTCCCCGAGCCTTTGTGGTGCCGCTGTTGTTGGGGTTTGTATGGGGGCTATTGTCGGAGAAACCTGTTTATACGGCGATCGCCATCCTGGTCACGGGTCTGTTCTATCCCCAGTTAGTCTTGATACAAGGGGGGGTGTTGCTGTTACAAGGGTTGGGAATTGCTCAGACAACAGCCCCGAAACGACCCTTGGTGCTGCTGGGATTGATGACTGTGGTTCTGGTGCTATCGCCCTATCTGCTGTCGTCTAATCCTTGGGGGCCAGTCTTAACTCGTGAACAAGGTCTCAGTTTAGCTGAACTGGCGCCTCGGGGACGCAGTGCGTTTTTTTATGAGGATGTTGCTCATTTCTGGTTGAGCAGCGATCGCAGTGGCCTAATACCCGGCTATACGCCCTTAGTCTTATGGCTGGGGGGTCTTTTACCGCTCCTGTTGCGGGTTCGACAACGCTTTCCCTTGCTCGCGAAGTTACGGGGCCAATCTGTCCTGCTACAACTGCTGCTATCGAGTCTCGGCGGCTTTGTTCTGGCTCATCTGATGCTCTTTCGCTTGCATCTGCCTAGTCGCTATACCCACCATAGTTTACGGGTTCTCCTGTCGTTGGCGGCTGGAATCGTTGTGGTGGCGATCGCCCACGGGATCTTCACTCAACCGGTAACCCATCGCCTCCTAGGCGGCGTCAATCGCCTCTTGGCTCTCATTTTGGTGTTCGGGGTGGTAGCCTCACCGCTGTGGTTATGGACGTCCTTTCAAACGGCTTACTACGACGGAACCGCCCCCGAAATTTATCGCTACCTCCAGGACACTCCCAACGATAGCCTCGTGGCTGGAGTGGATGCAGAGATTGACAATATCCCCAGTTTTGGACGACGGCCCATCCTGACGGGACTCGAATATATGATTCCCTACCATTGGGGCTATTACGCCATCCTACGCGATCGCTTCATTGCCTTAATTCAGGCCCAGTACAGTCCCCACCCCGATCACGTCCGCCGCTTCATCGCTGACTACGACATTGACTATTGGCTGATTCGCCGTGACGACTTTAGCCTCGATAGCCTACAACAGCACTATTGGCTTAATCGCATGGCCACCTCGCCGCGCCCAGAAGATCCCCTCATCCAAGCGATTCAAGGCGCCTTTCACACCCTAGAACAAGGTCAAACGCCGGTTCTGGCCACTCTGGGCGATCGCTGCAACGTTGCCCCTAGCCCTCACTACTGGCTTCTCGATACCACCTGCATTTTGACCCGGTTTGCTCCAGAAACTTGACAGCCCCTCCATTCGCCTCTATTATGAACTCATAACGATTATGAGTTAATGGCAACACCGTTAACCCAACACCGTCAGTACACGATTAGTACACCGTCAGTAAAAGGAGTTCAACCCATATGTTACAAGATAAAACCGGACAACGGGTACCTGAAGTCACCTTCCGCACCCGTCAAGATGGCGAATGGAAAGACGTCGATAGCAAAGAAATCTTCAACGGCAAAAACGTGATCGTCTTTGCCCTTCCTGGAGCCTTCACCCCCACCTGTTCGTCGAGTCACCTGCCCGGCTACAACCAGCTTGCCAACGTTTTTAAAGAAAACGGTGTCGACGAAATTGTCTGCTTGTCTGTCAATGACACCTTCGTCATGAACGAATGGGCCAAAGACCAAGAATGTGACAACGTGACCCTCATTCCCGACGGAAACGGTGACTTTACCGAACAGATGGGAATGTTAGTGGACAAAGCCGATCTCGGCTTCGGCAAACGCTCCTGGCGTTACTCGATGTATGTCAAAGATGGCGTCATCGACAAAATGTTCATCGAACCCGAAGAACCCGGAGATCCCTTCAAAGTCTCCGACGCTGAAACCATGTTGGGCTACATCAACCCTCAAGCCAAGCCCAAACATGTCTCCCTGTTCTCGAAAGTCGGTTGCCCCTTCTGCGCCCAAGCCAAATCCCTCTTGGACGACAAAGGTTGGGAATACGAAGAAATCGTCCTTGGCCGCGATGCTTCCACCGCATCCCTGAAAGCCATGACCGGCAAGACTTCTGCGCCTCAAGTCTTCGTCGATGGTCAGCTAGTTGGCGGTTCTGAAGAACTCGAAACCTACCTGAAATCGGCATAATGCCTCACCTGTGAGGACTTACCCGAGTCATTGCTGGTGAGTCTTCGCCTCAACTCATCCGGGATTCCCCAGAAACGGGAGTCCCGGATATTTCCGATGAAAAAATACCCTTGCAAGTTATAGGATGGCAACAGACGTTTTAGGTTATTGCGGCAACGACCTAATAGAGCAACATTTTAACAGCAACCTTCCAACAGCAAACCTTTAGAGGACTAAAGACTCTATGACATACGACTTTGACTTATTTGTGATTGGGGCCGGTTCTGGGGGCATTGCCACCGCTCGCCGAGCCGCCGAATATGGTGCTAAGGTCGGCATTGCCGAAGACGATCGCCTTGGGGGAACCTGTGTCAACCGAGGCTGTGTTCCCAAAAAGCTAATGGTCTATGCCTCACACTTCCCCGAGCATTTCCATGATGCCGTAGGTTACGGCTGGAGTGCCGTCCAGAGTCAGCTGGACTGGTCCAAGATGATTAACGCCGTTAACAACGAAGTGACCCGCTTGAATGGCATCTATCAGAAGATGCTCGATAAGTCCGAGGTGCAGGTCTTTCGGGAATCGGCGCAATTTGTCGATTCTCATACCATCCAAGTCGGCGATCGCCAAATCACCGCCGAGAAGATCCTCATCGCCGTAGGGGGAAAACCCATCAAACCGGCCATTCCGGGCCTCGAACATGCCGTCACCTCCGATGAAATGTTCCATCTTCCCCAACAGCCGAAGCATCTGGTGGTCCTCGGTGGCGGCTACATTGGCGTAGAATTTGCCTGTATCCTCAAGGGCTTAGGGTCCGAGGTGACGGTGGTGATTCGTCGTGAAAAAATCCTCAATGGCTTTGATGAAGATCTGCGGGATTCGATTCAGGAGGGAATGGTTAACCACGGTATTCGCATCCTCAACAACACCAACATCACCTCCGTTGAGAAACGAGACGATGGAAGCCTGACGCTGAACCTCGATAGTGACGAGGGGAGTATTGTTGCCGATACCATCACCCTCTCGGCCACCGGTCGCAAACCGCGTTTAGAGGGGTTAGGCTTAGAAAACACCAAGGTGGAGGTGAAGAAGGGAGCGATCGCCGTCGATCACTATAGCCAAACCGCCGAACCCCATATCTTTGCTGTCGGCGACTGTACCGATCGCGTCAACCTCACTCCCGTGGCCATTAACGAAGGCCGTGTCTTTGCCGATACCCATTTTGGCGGCAAATCTCGGGAGATGAGTTACGAGAACATCCCCACCGCTGTCTTTTCCTCCCCCGAAGCCGCCACCGTTGGCTTAACCGAAGCCGAGGCCCGGAACCAGTATGGGGATGCGGTGCAAGTGTTCCGCTCGAAATTCCGGCCGATGTATCATACTCTCGGTGGCCGCAACGAACGTACTCTGATGAAGCTCGTCGTCGATGGTAACAGCGATCGCGTCCTAGGAGCGCATATGGTGGGAGAAGACGCCGCTGAAATCATCCAAGGGGTGGCGATCGCCGTCAAAATGGGAGCTACCAAAGCCGATTTTGATGCCACCATTGGCATTCATCCGAGTTCGGCTGAGGAATTTGTCACCATGCGCTAAGCTCATCATCAAGATCCAGAGTCCGAATCCAGAGTCGGACAGCATCTGAATCATAGACATAACATCCCTTGCATCTACAGGCAGTTCAGGTGGACTGAACTGCCTGTCTTCTGACAACTCATGAAGACCTGAAACCGACTTTTCCATTATTCAATTTATCGATTCTTTATCGTTCGATATGCCCGCCGCACCCTATCCTGAAAACGAAGTCGAACGCCAACAGGCTCTTGAGCAGTATAACCTGCTCGATACCTTGCCCGAACAAGCCTTCGACGATATCACCACCCTGGCTGCTCATGTTTGTAATACCCCCATTGCCCTCGTCAGTTTAGTCGATCGCGATCGGCAATGGTTTAAATCTAAAGTTGGCATTGACGCCGATGAAACACCGCGCGATCAAGCCTTTTGCGCTCACGCCATCCTCGATCCCAGTGAAGTATTAGTCGTTCCCAATGCCGAAGCCGATCCGCGCTTTGCCGACAATCCCCTCGTCACGGGTGGCCCACAAATTCGCTTCTATGCCGGTGCGCCTCTGCAAACTCCCGATGGCCAGGCTATTGGAACCCTCTGTGCGATCGATAACCAGCCGCGAGAGTTAACCGATGAACAACTCAAAGGATTGCAGGCTCTCAGCCGTCAAGTTGTGGCCCAGATGGAGTTACGCCGCAACGTCACGCAACTGAGCCAAACCTTGAAACGGCTCCAGCGAACCCAAGCCAGCCTAATTCAAGCCGAAAAAATGTCAGCTTTGGGACAATTTGTCGCTGGAATTGCCCATGAAATCAATAATCCGGTGAGTTTTATTTTGGGGAATCTCCCTCACGCTCAAACCTATACCGAAGAATTACTCGAACTCCTAGATTGTTATCAAAAAACCTACCCAAATCCAGAGCCTGAAATTGCTGACTTCTTAAGTGAAGTTGACGTAAACTACATTGCTAAGGATTTTGTTAAACTTTTAAAATCCATGAAATCCGGCGCCAGTAGAATTGAAAAAATAGTCACTTCTCTGCGAACCTTTAGCCATCTTGACGAAGCCGAAATTAAGCCGGTTCATCTTCATACACACCTCGATAATGCGATCGCCTTAAGTCACGCCAAACTGCAACAGACCTGTAGCGGCTATAACATCAAAGTCACGAAACAGTATGTCGATTTGCCGCCCATTGTCTGTAACATTGGTCAGCTCAATCAAGTCTTTATTAACATTATCGGCAATGCCATTGATGCCATCGATGAGCGCATTGGCCAAACTCGACGGCGCGATCGCTCCCTTAACAGGACTGACTATAGCCCAGAAATCAGCATTCGCCTCGATACCAATCACGATGACGACGGACGAGGCTTTGTCATCATTGAGATCCAAGATAATGGCATTGGTATTGACCACGAGAGCCAAGACAAAATTTTTGACCCCTTCTACACCAGCAAACCCATTGGCCAAGGAACTGGACTGGGGTTAACCAGTAGCTACGACATTGTCGTTGAGCAACATCGCGGAAAACTCAAGGTGGACTCCACACCCGGCCAGGGGAGTCGCTTCTCGATTTGGATTCCCACCGACTTACCCCTCCCCGATTAACCATCCGCTCCATCCCGGCCCACAACCCCCAAGGGATACGATAAGCTGGAATCATGACACCGTGGAACAAGGACCATCACGACTATGGCTGGATTTGGCAATTTGTTTCAGAAGGCATTTTACCTCGGGGTTGGCTTAGCCTCCTACGCCGGAGAACAAGCCAGTGAAAAACTGATTGAGTTACGCGAAACCGCTCAGAAACTGGCCGATGAGCTAGTAGAACGGGGGGAAATGAACGCCGACGAGGCGCGTCGTTTTGTCGAAGACATGGTTAACCAGGGCCAACGACAGGCCGGTTCCCCCACCCAAGTTCGAGAAGATACCGGCCCCAAAGAACCTCGCCGCATCGAAATCCTCGATGATGATGACGACGGGAGCGAGCCTCCCTCTTCTTCGTCAAGCTCCGGAGACGCTCGTCAACCTGACTCGGGGGTCGAGAATTTACACCAAGAGGTGCGATCGCTTCAAGAAGAATTGCGCCGTTTGCAGCAAGATCAGTAAATCATGGAAGATTGGATCACAGAATGGGTCAATAGCGTCGAAAAAACCGTTGAAGCGGCCCTGAACCAAACGGCTGAGTCGTTTGAGACTTGGACAGACGAGATGGTGGATCAGGTTGATCAACAGCTTCAAGAGTTGTTTGTTTGGTCTCAAGACTGTTCCGATGACATGTATCAGCAGTTACAGCAACTGTTGCCCTTAGATGAGGTATCTGAAGAACTCGATCGCACCCTCGATGATTGGTTAGAAGGCTTAGAGGCCCTCTTTATTGAGGATCGCAATTGGGATGGGGACCGAGAGGATGTTGCACAAGACTCAGATCCCTTTGTTCAGATGACCTATGTTACACCGAGCAAAACCACCCATCCGGCCTGTATCAACTGCCTACATTATCACGGTCATCAGTATGGGGACACTCTGCTCGTCTGTGGGATGCACCCCTATGGCTGGGATGGGGAAGACTGTCCCGATTGGGAAAACGTATTTTAGCCCCAACCTCCCTCAAAAATAAGTCAAACCAAGACGATTCGGAGGCCTCCTCACGGTTAACTGTCAACGATTCATGATTGATGATTGACTCGTTCAATTGGATTAAATTGACTGTATTAACACTTGGGATGCACTCCTATACCACCCTGACCCCATGGATAAAACTGCCTCAAACTACACAGTTTCCTGGATTCATCAGATCGCCGAAATTCCGAAAGAGGCCTGGGATCCCCTCGCTCAACCTCTTACAACGCCCTTTTTTGAATGGGATTGGCTGCATAACCTAGAATCTTCTGGAAGTGCCACGGGAAAAGCCGGTTGGATGCCTTGTCATTTGACCGTCTGGCGCGATCGCACCCTGGTAGCGGCGGCGCCATTGTACCTGAAAGGCCATAGTTACGGCGAATTTGTCTTCGATCATCAATTTGCCGATCTCTCTGAGCGTTTGGGAGTATCTTACTATCCCAAACTCCTGGGGATGAGTCCCTTTACTCCCGCCGAAGGCTATCGTTTTTTGATCGCTCCGGATGAAGATGAAGAACAACTCCTGAGAGTGATGGTGGCAGAAATTGACCATTTCTGCGATCGCAACCAAATTAGTAGCTGTCATTTTCTCTATGTGGAGCCGGAATGGCAAGCTCGTCTACAACAGTGCGGCTTCTCCCCCTGGCGGCATCATAACTACATCTGGCAAAACGATGCCTATGGCAGTTTTGATGACTATCTCAAAGCCTTCAACGCCAATCAGCGGCGCAATATCAAGCGAGAACGCAAGGCGATGGCAAAATCGGGTTTAACCTTAAAAACCCTCAGCGGCGATGACATTCCCCGCGCTCTGTTCCCGCTCATGTACCGTTTTTATGAGAATACCTGCGACAAATTTGGCTGGTGGGGCAGTAAATACCTAACCAAACGCTTTTTTGAACAACTCTATTCAACCTATCGTCATCGCGTCCTCTTTGTCGCCGCCTACCCGGAATCATCTCAGGACGATCGCCACCCCGTCGGGATGTCGTTTTGTCTAACCAAAGGCGATCGCCTCTATGGACGCTATTGGGGCAGTCATGATGATATTGACTGTCTGCATTTTAATGTTTGCTATTATCAGCCCATTGAATGGGCCATCGACCATCACATCAAGGTCTTCGATCCCGGTGCCGGGGGCCGTCATAAAAAACGCCGAGGCTTCCCCGCGACGCCGAATGTGAGCCTCCATCGCTTTTATTCCTCTCGATTGAGCAAAATCATTTTGCCCTATCTGCAACAAGTCAACGAGATGGAAGAAAAAGAGGTGGCCGCCATTAACGAGGATCTCCCCTTTACTCGTCAAGAGTCCTGAACCGTTAGAGGATGGCAGATTATGGCAGGGTTTCGACTCCCTCAATCTTTGGCGATCGCCCTCATCTGTGGTCTGCCATTTTTCCTGGCCAGCGGAGGATGTACCATAAACACCAGCCCCAGTACAAGGGGAGACCGTCGCCCAAGTGAGTCGAGTACAGTGAAGCAACAGCAGGCGATTAAAATTATGCCCCTCGGGGATTCCATTACCGACGGCTATAACGTCCCCGGCGGCTATCGAATGGACCTTTGGCAAGCCTTACATGAACGAGGCGATCGCATTGAATTTGTCGGCAGCCAAGAAAACGGCCCTCCAGAACTTCCCCATCGCCGTCACGAAGGCTATCCCGGCTGGCGGATTGACGAACTGCACCGTCATGTAGGGGATTGGTTGCAGGCCGCGCAACCGGATATTATCCTGTTGCTGATTGGAACCAACGATATCGTACAAGGCTATGACCTTGAACGCGCCCCAGCTCGTCTTGATGCCCTGATTGATGACCTATTTCGCCATTGTCCCGAGGTTCAAGTGTTTGTCGGCTCAATTCCGCCCATCGATGAGCCACACTTGAATGCACGAGTTCAGGCCTACAACGAGGCCATCGCCCAGCGGATTCAGGCCCGTCAGGCTCAGGGCGATCGCCTTATCTTCGTCGATCTCTATGCTGGCCTAACATCCGAGGATCTCGCCGATGGTATCCATCCCAACCGCCAAGGCCACCGTAAAATCGCTCAAACCTGGTACGAGTCATTGACGGCGAACTGGTGACAGCGAACTGGTAACCGCTTAAGATTGACAGGCTTCAAAAATTGCCATGAGAGCTTCAGGGGGGTCTTGGTTCGCCGTGATGCTCGCGTCGATTTCAACGAATTCCTCAAAGGAATATTGCTGTTGAATCTCCTCAATCGAACATTCACAGAACGACTGCATACCCGCATCGCCTCCAGTGCAACTGTCCAGAAACTCAGTAATGACCTCCGGCGGATACCCCGACTCCGTCACATCATTGGAGGACGACTCGCCAGTCGTCGTGTCACCAGTCGGTGCGTCAGGGGACGTCTCCGTCGTGATCTCCCCAGGAGCGTCACCACAGGCTGAAAGCATCAGTAAGAGAGCAAACACTCCTGCAAGGGGAAAAGAGCGTTGGTTTAAGTTCATCATCAAGCTCAATGAGACAGAATCTCCACGATTCTACCGTGAATCAAGCTAGGGGGAGCGATCGCCTCGACGGGAACCCCCCCAAATATCTGAGCTTGGCTTAAGTTGGCTTAGGTTGGAACCAACTCACCCGGACGCAATTTCGACCATTTCCCCATTTCCGCTTTAAAACTTTGACAGCCGACGACATCCCATTCCATTTCAATATCACCGCCTTCGGGGGTGCGGATGTTCACGTTAATGGTTGGTTCAACGGGCTGAAAGTTTGGATTTTCCGTCAGATGAGACTGTTGGTGCTGGTGTTCCACCTCATGATAGGTGGCACAGCGATCGACGTAATGGCAGTTGACACAGATACACATGGTATAAACGTCTTTGCGCGAAGGTTTGCAGTTTCTGTTAGTTTAACGTAGGGATTTTGCAAGGCCCCGTTTAAGGGAGTGAATGATTTTGGTAATGGGCGAGAACGTCATGGGCGATTGGGGAGTTGAAAATCTAATGATGAGCGATCTCCTCATGGGTGAGGGGAAACCGACCGTGTTTTCCCCTCAGACTTGGGGCTTTTCCCTGGCGGATCTTCCCCCGGATGCCTGTTTAGTCGGTGGGGCCGTTCGCGATGGCTTACTGGGGCGACAGTCGGACTATCTGGATTTAGATTTTGTGGTTCCCGAGGGAGCGATTGAAGCGGCCCGCCGTCTATCTCAGAAATATGAGGCGGGATTTGTCATTCTCGATGCGAAGCGTCAAATTGCTCGGGTGGTGTTTCCTGAGATGACGGTGGATTTTGCGGTTCAGGAGGGAGACTCCCTCGAAGCCGATTTACGACGACGGGATTTTACCGTGAATGCGATCGCCTACAACCCGCGCAGCCAGACCTTAATTGATCCACTGCACGGCTACGAGGATCTACAGCAACGGCAGTTACGGACGATCGCCTTGCAAAACCTCAAAGATGACCCACTGCGACTGCTACGGGGCTACCGACAGGCGGCACAGTTGGGGTTTCATCTCCAGGCTGAGACGCGCCAGGGGATCCGCCAACTGGCAAACCAGTTAAATCACGTGGCCGCCGAACGGGTTAATTCTGAGTTAAGTTATCTCCTCAGCAGCCGTGCCGGAACTCCCTGGTTACAAGAAGCCTGGCGCGATCGCGTGTTATCGGGTTGGTTTCCCCAGGCTCAGGCGGGTTCCCTAGACCGGTTGTCGTCCATTGATGCGGCGGCCGAACAACTCATGGCTGATTGGCCAAATTTGGTTTCTAGCTTGCGTCAGTCCTTGCGGCCGACCCTGAAAACTACACCGGTGATGGTCGCTAAGTTGACCAGTTTAATGTCTGAGGATTTGGCCGCAATCGATTTAGCTAAGGCTGAAACCACCTTAGCTCGGTTAAAGTATGCCCGCGCTGAGGTTCGGGCTGTGTTAGCCGTCCTAGAGGCTTGGCAAACGGCTACCGGAGCGGCGGAATTACGGGGTCTGTCGGTGCGATCGCAGTATTTTTGGTTCAAACGTCTCGATCGCAATTTCCCGGCTTATATCGTCTATGCGATGGCGGCTGGGGTTGACCGAGAGACGCTGACCCCCTATTTAAACCGCTATCTGACTCCCGAGGATGCGATCGCCCATCCTCAACCGCTGCTGAGCGGGCAGGATTTAATTGAAACCTTGGGCCTCCCCCGAGGCCCCGAGATTGGCCATTGGCTGACGGAAATTGCCATCGCCCATGCGGAGGGACAGATCCAGACTCCTGCCGAGGCCATCGCCTGGGTGCGGCGGCATTATCCTAAATCTTAAACTTGCCTCGCCACCCTTGACTGATGAGCAGTGACGCCAGGGCGATCGCCGCCACCTGCAACTGATTCGAGGCATAGTGATGGTGATGATGGGGGATATCCGGGTGAAGCTGGGTAATCTCATCAAAGGCGATCGCTCCATCGGCCACGGGAACAATCAACAGATCCCAATGACTCCCCTCCCCGACTTCTATCATCCAATCTCCCACGAGGCTGTAGTCCGGTTCAAAGACAAAGCGTCCATCTTCATCCGTGAGGCCTTGAAGGTCCTCAACCTCCGCGTCAGAGGGAGGGTGAACCACCACATCAGCGGCCTCGTAAAATTCACCGGTGCTGAAAATCGCTTGAATTTCCAAACTCTCAGCTTGGGGCTGAAAATAGGCCGCGAGCATATGGGCCAACGCCGGACTGGGCAAAGCCATCAGGCCAACCACCAGAACCAAAGCCATTAACCCGGCGTGAATTGAGGTTTTTAAAGTCATCATGAGGCGAATAATTCCATTACAAGTCCCGAAAATTGCGCTGGGATGTCTCCGGATGGTAGACCAATACAACCCCGAACTACAACTTAACCGGAAAAACCGGCCTCATTATTAACCCTCTTGTTGCTGATTCCTCCATGAAGTCCCTCAAAAGGCTTTAAAATCAGCGTTGGAGATTTACCCAGGATGAGATACCGTTCCATGGTGCAACCGAAACTAATTATTCATGGTGGTGCAGGCAGTTCCCTGAAAGGCAAAGGAGGCGTCGCGGCCTTGCGGGAGATGTTATATGGCATTTTAGATGAAACCTATAGCTTGCTGCGGGCGGGAGACAGTGCTAAAGCCGCTGTGGTGCGCGGCTGTCAGTTACTCGAAAATGAACCCCGCTTCAATGCCGGAACGGGGTCTGTCTTACAATCCGATGGCCAGGTTCGTATGAGTGCGTCGCTGATGGATGGAACCCGGCAACAATTTAGTGGGGTGATCAATGTATCTCGACTGAAAAATCCCATTGAGTTAGTGGAGTATTTACAACAGGAACGCGATCGCGTCCTCTCGGATTATGGGGCCGCTGAGTTAGCCCGAGAACTGCAAATTCCCATATATGACCCCATCACCGATAATCGACTTCAGGAGTGGCTCCAGGATCGTCAGGATAATTTCCGTCGTAGCATGGCCAACGTCATTGCTGAACCCGTTGAGGATGAGGGTAAGGATGATAACGCCGGCCGGGGAACCATTGGCGTGGTGGCCCTCGATGCCCAAGGACAGTTGGCGGCGGGAACGTCAACCGGCGGCAAAGGCTTTGAACGGATTGGCCGCGTCAGTGACTCCGCGATGCCAGCGGGGAACTATGCGACTCGCCTGGCGGCGGTGAGTTGTACGGGGATTGGGGAAGATATTATCGATGAATGTCTGGCGGCCAAGATTGTGATTCGGGTTAGTGATGGGATGTCTTTGCAGGCCGCGATGGAGAAGTCCTTTGCCGAAGCGACGGAACATCAACGAGATTTAGGGGCGATCGCTCTCGATGCCCAGGGGAATATCGCCTGGGGGAAAACCAGTGATGTGGTCCTGGCGGCTTATACCGACGGCGATCGCCATGGCGACAGCCTCGAAGCCAATCCCGGAACCCAAGTGCAACCGATCTAAACAGGCTAGCCCACGATTGGAGATGATTGGAGGTGATGGGAAACCATCCCTCCCCATCGGGCGGCTGTCTCACTTCTACCTTAAGGGGAATTGACAAAATACGAAGTCTATGTGGCATCAGGTAAACTCATCGGATAGACTAAGGGAATCATCCTACATCCATTAGGGACTCCCCATGAGCATCTCCCTTGTCAACGTTGTTAAATACTACAAAGACGAGCCGCACCAGGTTAAAGCCCTAAAACGATTACAAGCTCAAATCGAAGCCGTCCGCCCCGACTTACTCGCTGATAGCTCGGAGTTTATCCGCATTTGGCGTAACCAAGCCCAAGCCACCCCCGCAGCAGCCCAAGGACAACTGAAGCAGCAAATGTCCAACGTTGGACAAAGCTTTGCCAGCCAGGTGGCCTACGCCGGAGTCGCCACAAAACCGACCGTACCACCTCCCCCCCCGAAACCCGCCGTTCAGCCCGCTGCTGCCCCCCCGGCTCCAGTCGGCTATGTGCGCCCCGATGGCTCGGTTCGTTTGAAGGTTCCCTTTTTCACACAACTCGATAACACCAACAATCCTCATGGCTCCTGTAATGTGACCTCAGTGGCCATGTGTATGGCCTACTTTGGGCATCCCTCAATTAACGGGAATGGCGTTCAACTCGAAGATGAACTCTATCAGTTCATGCTCGATCGCGGGCTATCTCGTCACTCTCCCACGGATTTAGCCCAACTGCTCCAACTCTATGGCTACCAGGATGACTTCCAGCCCGATGCAAAATGGCAAGAGGTCAAAGATTGGTTGCAACAGGGGAAACCCTGTATTGTTCATGGCTGGTTTACCGCTTCGGGCCATATTGTGACGATTCTGGGTTACTGCGATCGCGGCTGGATTATCAACGATCCGTACGGTAAATGGACCCCCAACGGCTACGACACCAACAGCAGCGGGGCCGGGATTGTCTATGGTTACCAAGATATGAAAGATATCTGCGGGACCGATGGCGATTTGTGGATTCACTACGTTGATGGTAAACCCGGACAATCGCCACCCCTCCCCGATGGTACAACCCTGGCCGCCACCGCCAGTACCCCAAGTAGCTCCAGCCGCCCCGCTGAGTTAAAACTCCAAGATCTACTCGCCAATAACCAAACTCTCACACTCACCCAAGCGGCCAAAAACCGCGCTCTCATTAAACAAATTCAAGTGCGGTTGCGGGCGTTAAAAGTCCTTCATGACAAAGCTGATGGTCTTTATGGTCCCAATACCAAAAATGCGATCGAACGCTTTGCCCGGGCCTTTGAACTGCCCTTGGATCAAATTAGTCCAACCTTTGCCAAAAAACTCATTGAAGTCCAAGAAGTCCCGTTAATGAACGACACCAGTCGTTGGATTGACGTGCAAACGGCGGCTGAGTTGATGGGGGCTAAACTCTCCGATGTCGAAACCTATCTACCGCCATTGATTGAGAAACTCGAAGCCCGAGGTATCCTCAATCAACCGACCCTGGTGGCGGCTTTAGCGACGATCTCCGTTGAAACCGCTGGTTTCCAACCTATCAATGAATGGGGGGGGAATAGTTATTTCCATGAGATGTATGAGGGGCGATCGGATCTCGGGAACACCCAACCCGGAGATGGGGTTCGCTTCCACGGACGCGGCTTTGTCCAAATTACCGGCCGGGCCAACTATCAACATTACGGCGACAAACTCGGAGTTCCCTTAGTCGATAACCCAGAACTGGCCCTCGATCCGGATGTGGCGGCGGGGATTTTGGTGGAATACTTCTGGGAACGTTCGGTCGACCAACGAGCCTTAGCTCAAGATTGGCAGGGGGTTCGTCGTGCTGTCAATGGTGGCTTGAATGGCTGGGATCACTTCTGGCCGGTGGTTCAGAAACTGTTACCGGCGGTTAACCCAGGTTAAGCCCCCAATCTTGTCAATTGTTTGATGTTCCAATCGTTTGCTAAATGAGTCATGACCATTTCTTTAGTCAAGGTTGCTAAATACTATCAAGGCCATTCTCATCAAGATGCGGCGTTAGCCTATCTTGAACAAGAACTTAGCCAAACTCATCCTGAACTCCTCGAAGCCGCCTCCGATTTCGTCACCCTTTGGCGTAATCCTCCTCAACCTCCAGAAACGCAAACCCTCAGTCCCGGAACGCCTCAACAGACGAATTTAGCGGTTCCCTATTTATCGCAACTTGATAACGTCAATAATCCTCATGGATCTTGTAATGTGACCTGTGCGGCGATGTGTTTGGCCTATTTGGGACATCCTCCGCTTAATCAATGGGGCGATCAACTCGAAGATGAACTCTATCAATACTGTCTTGATAATGGCTTGTCTCGTCACTCTCCCGTGGATTTAGCGAAAGTGATTCGCGCCTATGGGTATCAGGATGATTTTCAACCGGATGCAAAATGGGGACAAGTTAAAGATTGGTTGGCCGCCGGAAATCCAGTGATTGTTCATGGTTGGTTCACGAAATCAGGACATATTATTGTTATTCGTGGTTACAACGATCGCGGCTGGATTGTCAATGATCCCTATGGTGAATGGTACGAATGGGGCTACGATACCGATCGCACAGGTGAAGGGTTGACCTATTCCTACGGCATGATGAGTCGCGTCTGTGGTACGGACGGCGATTTATGGATTCATTATGTTTCCAAGTAATCTAGCTGAACTATTCTTGTTTTCAGTAATGAATCCTAGTTTAGGGTCAATTGATGACCCTAAACCCAAAACACAAAACACAAAACACAAAAGCCCTTGATAGTCCGTTTTTGGGTTGTTTGTCGGTTTTTGACTGTTGCTCATCGATAATTTATAACTAAGTTATTGATGGCTGTGTTAAACTCTTTTACAAACGCAAATTTTCCGGCTTTTTTCGGATAGCAAATGAGCCGAAGGGCAGTGATATCTACTGCCATCCAACATCAAACCAGCAAAATCAGATTTTGCTGTCAATAAAAATCAGGTGTATTGACCATGACAGATGCCTTTATTTCCTACTGCCGTCGTGACAAAGAGTTCGTGCAAAAACTCTACCAAGCCTTTTGTGATGCGAAGCGAGAGGTTTGGGTTGATTGGGAAAATATCCCCCTCAATTCAGATTGGCGAGATGAAATCTATCGAGGGATTGAAGCGGGGGACAACTTTGTGTTTGTTCTCAGTCCTGAATCGGTGAAATCTCAGGTATGCCGTGAAGAAGTCGATCATGCTGTAGCCAACAATAAACGCTTGGTTCCCATCGTTCACAAAGAAGTCTCCTATGATGAAGTTCACCCGGAACTTGCCAAGCTAAACTGGATTTTCTTCTATGATGATCCAGAAACCTTCGACACGGCGTTCCCGAAACTCCTATCGACGTTAGACACAGATTTAGACCATGTCAAAGCCCATACCCGGCTCCAAAAACGGGCGTTAGAATGGGACAACAAAAACCGCAATCCCAGTTATGCGTTACGGGGAGATGACCTCAAACAAGCTGAACAATGGCTGGGAATTGCTGAAACGAAAGACCCCAAACCCACCCCTCTGCAAACTCAATATGTGTTGGCCAGTGGTCAGGAACAATCCAAACGCCAGAAGGCGACCCTGACTGGGGTTGCAGCGGGCTTGGTGGTCACCTTGATTTTGGCTGTGGTGGCGGTAAAAGAACGGGCGGAAGCGGTGCAGCAGCGGAACCTGGCCCGAGAGCAAAATGTCCGCGCCTTGGTGGCGTTGTCTGAAGCTCGTAAGTTTACAGATGATGATTTAGAAGCCCTACAATTTGCGGTTCAAGCGGCCTCGAATTTAGATGGCGGTCAAAACTTCCCTGACCATCTGCAAGAGCAAACTTTTGAAACCTTGCGAGATGCTGTTTATAACGTCCAGGAGAAAAACCGCTTTAATGGCCATCAAGACCAAATCAATCGCATTAGCTATGCTCCCAATGGGGAGTTTATCGTCTCAGCCAGTGATGACAGCACTGTGCGGATTTGGAACATTGATGGGAGCGTCAAATATGTTTTGGAACATGATGATAATGTGCGACGGGTGGAGGTGTTTCCGGAGAGCGATCGCATCATTTCCACCTCCCAAGATGGAACCGCCAAAATTTGGGATGTTGAGAACGGTGAACTGCTGCACACCTTAAACCATGATGCCAGTGTACGAGCCGCCCGAGTTCACCCGAATGAGGATTATATCATCACGGGAGATATTGATGGGCGGGTTTGGGTCTGGGATAGCCAGGGGACCCTGCAAGCCTCCTTTATGGCTCATCAGGCCGATGTCAACGACATTGTCTTTAGTCCCGATGGCAACATGGTGTTTACGTCGAGTCATGATACGTTGGTCAAACAATGGTCGTTAGCGGAGTTATTAGGAACCCGCGCTGAAACCGAAGACGAGACAAGCGATGACGACTCGGAAGAGGAGGCGGTTATGACTGAAATCGTTGAGACTCCCGAGATGGTCCCCGAGATGGTCCCCGAGATGGTCAATGTGCGTGAGAATCCCCTGGCCCAAGATCAGCCTCTGGCCCCGATTCAGGTGTTTTCGGGCCATACTGATAAGGTCTGGGATATTGATGTCTCCCTCGATGGAAACTATATCGCCAGTGCGAGTTCTGACAACACGGTCATTATTTGGCAGTTGGATGGCCAGCCTTACCAAACCTTGCGCGCCCATAGTAACTGGGTTCGTAGTGTCAGCTTTGCCCCGGATGGTAAAACACTGGTGACGGGGAGTGATGATGACACGGTGCGACTGTGGAATCTTCAGGGGATTCTCTTAAGAACCTTTAGCGGTCATGATGCGAGTGTTCGTAGTGTGCAATTCTCCCCTGATGGCAATACCATCGCCTCTGGTAGTGATGATGCCACAGTGCGCTTGCGCAGTATTGAGGGGGCTGTCGTGGAAATTCTCCAAGGCCACCGCGCGGGGGTCAAGGGTGTCCGCTTTAGCCCCAACAATCTCATTGGTTCGGTCGCCGATACCACCCTGAATATCTGGCAGGGAGATGGGGCGCAGTTACTGCAAACCGTTGAGTATTCGACGGGAATGCGATCGTCTCACTTTACAACGGATGGCCGCTTTATTGTTACGGCCAGCTATGATGGCACTCTGCAACTGTGGGATTTACCCGCTTTACTCAATGGTGAGGGACGCGAGCCGCTACGGTTATTTGAGGGCCATGAGGCAACGGTGAAAAATTTTGCGGTGTCTGACAATGGTGAATTGATGGCTTCGGCGGGGGCTGAACGGCGTTTGATTCTCTGGCGCTTGAGTGACGGGGAGATTCTACAACAGTTTGATGAGGTGCATGAGTCGGAAGCGACGGATGTGGGATTTTTGCCCGATGATCAGGGTTTGGTCTCCGTTGGTGGTGGCGGACAGGTCAAAGTTTGGTCGCTTGAGGGCGAGTTGCTACAAGAATTTCAGGCTCATAATGGCTGGATTAATTCCTTAAGTTTGAGTGCGGATGGTCAGTATCTGGCAACCGCCAGTGGCGACAAAACGATTCGCGTCTGGAAATGGCAAGATGGCCAGTTTGAGACGACGCCGGTTGCTATTCTCGAAGGTCATACGGATTGGGTTTGGGATGTGGCGTTTAATCCAAACAGTCCAATGCTGGCCTCGGCGGGTAAGGATAATACGGTGCGTCTTTGGGATCTTGAGGGGAGTTTGCTGAAAACTCTGTCCGGACACCAAAATTGGGTTCGGGCCTTGGATTTCAGTACCGATGGTGATCAGTTAATTTCGGCGAGTGCCGATCGCACCTTGATTCTTTGGGACATCGATTCCCTAGAGGAGATGCGCGAGTCCATTGAAGAAGTGGAGGTGGGAGCGTTGATGAGCCTCGGCTGCAATTGGCTCGATGATTACTTGACGACGAATCCTACCATTGAGGAGAGCGATCGCTCCATGTGTCCGGGTGGGTAGACCTCGCCGCAAGCTAGATAAGGGAGAGATCTAAACGGCTGTGAGGGATTGGCGATGGCTTGAAGGCTTACAACAAAAACCGGTGATCGCCGTGATGCGTGCGCCCTCTCTTCGGTTGGGGGAACGCATGGCGGCGGCGGCCATCGCTGGGGGCCTGTCTTATCTGGAGGTCACGTGGACCAGCGATCGCCCAGGGGTTTTGGTTGAACGACTGCGGCGATCGTTTCCTCACGCTCAAATTGGGGCGGGAACCGTCATGACGAGGGCGGCCGTTGGCGAGGCGATCGCCGCCGGGGCGCAATTTCTCTTTAGTCCTCATTGGGATCTCAGTCTGTTGGAGATGGCGATCGCCGCTGGGGTTCCCATGATCCCCGGAGCCTTAACCCCGACGGAAATTATCCAGGCCTGGCAAGCCGGGGCCACGGCCGTTAAAGTGTTTCCCATCTCCGCTGTGGGGGGGGTTCAGTATGTACGGAGTCTCCAGGTTCCCCTGGGGGGGATTCCCCTGATTCCCACGGGAGGCGTCACCCAAGAAACGGCCCCAGCCTTTTTTGAGGCCGGGGCCGTGGCGGTGGGGGTGTCAACGGGACTGTTTGCGCCGTCGGATATCGCCGGTGAGAATTGGTCGTCCGTGGAGGCGCGATCGCGAGCCTGGGGAGAGATTCACTCGTGTTAAGCATTACTCCTGCGTTTGAGGCTCTTCGATGGCCATACGCAGGTTAAACTGACTGGTTTGCTCTTGAGGAAGGCGATCGGGATCGTTGAGTTGAATGGTCACCGAATCAAACATCAGTCCTTGATAATTCAAGGTTTCTAACAGTTCTGGAAGTTGTAATCCCGCTTGAGGCTCGGGAGTGGTGCGAATTTCCTCGAGTCGTAAGTCTTCAACCCGAGTACTGACATTGTCATCTAACTGTAACGGTTCGGCTTCATCGGCGCTGGCCTGAGGACTCGCGCCAATCAGTCCGAGGACAAGTATCGTGATGGCAAAAAAGCTGGGTTTCATAGGGGCCTCCTTAGGAATAGAACCGAGGCGCAACGACGCACTCTACCCTAGAGATCCAGTCGGCGATGTTGAAGCCTCGATGGGGGAGCGATATATCGTGAATGATGTTAGGGATTCGGAGATGGGTGATCTCATGGGGGTCTTGCTATCCCTAGGGTAACAAGGGATTTGGCTCGATGCCAATTTCAGAACCAGACTCAAGAGAGGATGTCAATGGTTCCGGTTTCACCATCAAGACGAACCCGTTGGCCATCTTTGAGGAGGGTGGTGGCGTTTGGTACATTCATTACCGCCGGAATGCCATATTCGCGGGCGACGATCGCCCCATGAGATAATCGACCCCCAACTTGAGAAATTAGGCCACTGGCCCGAGCTAACAGGGGCATCCAGCCCGAGTCCGTGTAGGGGACGACTAAAATGGTCTGGGGCTGTAATTGCAAGGCATCGGCCAGTTGTCGCACGACTTTAACCTGGCCCTCGGCTTGGCCAGCACTGGCGCCAATCCCGGACAGCTGCGATCGCAAGCGTTGGCTGGAGGGACTTAAGAGGGTCATGGGAGGCTTACCATAACTGACATAGGGAATCTCGGGACGCTGGCGATCGCGCTCCCATTTGGCCCGCCGTTGGGCCACCAACTCGGGAACCAACTCGGCCAAACTGGGATTCTCGCCACTCACTAACCCTCGCACTTCGTGAAAGACTAAAAAGAAGATATCTCCCTGACTATGCAACTGATCCGATTCGATAAAGAGCTGTTCTAAGGTCAGAAAACTCCAACGCAACTGAGCCAACAAGCGACTATAGACCTCCGCGACTTTTCCTTTGAGGTTAAGCGCCCGTTGTACCACTCCAGCCTCTGATTTTGGGGTCTTAGAGCGCCGGGAACCCCCTAAATCATTGTTTTGCACCAATTGGGCAAATAGAGCGCGTACGGGGCGAGGGTCCTCGCGCCAGGTAGCCACCGCGATATCGGTTCCCACTTCACTGAGATAGCCGAACTGCTCTAAAAACGCATCAAAGGGCTGGAGAATTTGCTGGCCATCGTTGCTTTCTGCCAGATGGGTAAATAACTCAGCCACATCGAACCGGTCGTCAGGGAGCAAATGACGGGCGGATTCGGCGATGTTTTCCAGGGCGGCGAGGGCGGCGACTTCGGGCATGGCCCCATTGTCTAAACTGGCCTCATCAACCTTGAAAAGGGCTTTCTTGGCGGCAAAACCGAGGGGGGCGAGGATGTTGTAGTAGGTGACCACTTCTAAGCCCTCTAAGATGCGCCGAATCCGCTCAATTAGGGCTTCGGGAGACTGGAGAGGGAGCCGGCGATCGCCGCTAAAGCGACAGGCGGGATCGGTCTCTAAGGCCTCTAGGAGTGGCTGCAAGGTGTGACGATAATCGGCTTGGAAATCAGACTCTAACCGCCATTGACGACGAAGCAGTCGCAGCAAGCCGGGGACATTGCTGAGGGTGGCTCGCCAGGAGGGACGACTCATGGAGGCGCCCTCGGTTAAAAAGGCCAGACTCTCGGGCGGAAGTCCCATGCGTAGGAAGATATCCCCAAGCAGGGAGGCGTTGAAATAGGCGCTGGAATAGTGCAGGGTGGCGGTTTCGCTGAAATCTAAGCCCTCGGCGCGATCGCCGAGGACGAGGGTAAAAATTTCGCCCCACACGCCACAGGTGAGGGGGCGGTTAATGGACCAGGTGAGGGGACGAATAAAGCCGGGAATCACCTCGGCGGCAATTTGTCGCGTCCAGATGGGCAGTAGGGTGGTAATGGGGCGAGCTTGCAGGACCCAGAGGGTTTCCCCGTCATAACTCCATTCGATGTCCTGGGGGACGTTTTGCAGTCGTTGTTCTAATTCCCGGGCCAGGACGGCCACTCGTCGCAGTAGGGTGGTGGGAACATCCCCCTCGTCACCGCTGACCACGAGACGCTCATCTTGTCCGGTGGCCGGCGATCGCCAATCGAGTTCCCCGAAGTCCGAGGATACCTCGACCCGATAGCGTTCGGGGGTGACTTGGCCCGATACCACCTGAGCCGCATCCCCCGGTAAACATTCAATGGCGACACTATCGCCACAACGGGAGACGGGATCGCGACTAAAGGCTACCCCGGAAAAGACTCCCACCACCTGTTCTTGGACTAAGACCGCCATCGCTCCCCAAGATTCTCCCTCGCTCTCGTTGTCCGCTTGTCGTTCCTGGCGATATTGCAAGGCGGCGGGGTTGTCATAGGAGGCCAGACAGCGATCGAGGGCTTCTTCTAAGGCGGGACGACTGGTGAGGTTGGGGACGCTGTCATATTGTCCGGCGGCGGTGGCCTGTTGGCTATCTTCCCCGAGAGCCGATGAACGGGCAATTAGGGGCTGTTCTGGCTGAGGATCGAGAGCTTCGGCAAACAGTTGAGAATCGTCCCCCGGCAGAAATACCCAACCGGGAGGGACGGGATAACCCCAGAGTCGTAAACGGGAGAGGGTGGCGGCTTTGGGGCCGACTCGTTCTGGCGTGAGGGGGCGATCGAGACTCAATAATACGCGATCGGCTCGGAAGAACTGAAAGAGTTTACGGGTTTCGGGTTGTCCCCCGCGAACAGGTAAATCAAGATCGTCGGACATGGTTTGATAAATGATGTACAACACACAACTGAGTCCGAGAGTGGCGAGTAATCGCCCCGGACTATGGGGATAGAGCATCCAGGTGATGGCCGGAAGCAGGGCCAGGGAGAGGGTCTGCCCCGCCTGACGCTCGCGAATCAGGGTAAAACTGGCGCCACTGATTAGGGCAACGAAGAGGGCAATCCGCCAGTCATGGGTGACGATTCCCCAAACGGTGTTGGTGGTTCCGGCCCCTTGTTTAAAGCTATAACGTCCGAGGACTAATGCAATCAGGGCGACCAGTTCAAAACTGGGCAGTTGGGGCAGCATCCAGCGAGCCAGTAAGACCACCAGAATGCCTTTGCTGGCTTCTGAGAGAACGGCCAGGATACCCGCCACGGTTCCGCCGTGGTAGAAGGCGGCAGACACGCCCAGATTGCCGGTTCCTTGATGGGAGAGGTCTTCGTCGCTCACCCAACGGACGATCGCCGCCAGCATGGGGAGTCCTCCGAGGAGAACACTGGCGATGAGAACGAGACATCCGGCGAGGAAGGGAGGTAGGGACATAGGGGGGAAGAGGGCAGGAGGCAAGAGGCAAGAGGCAAGAGGGAACACCGGAACCGGGGAAGAAAGGGCAAGGGGCAAGAACGGACCTGAGATGTCAGGAAAATCTGGCGTATGGTAAGGTAAACGGGGCGCTTAGCCCGATCGCAGTCATTGGCTCGATTCGCCGGTTGTCTCAGGGCTGTTTTTTAGACAGATGGGGCAATTAAAAGCATTCCATGACATCCTCTTGAGGGGATTCGTGGGAGAATAGCAGCTTAAAGTATTACGCACGTTGTGTTAACGAGGGGTTCTATGTCGGTCGATCTCTACAAACCCGGTTTAGAAGGTGTACCAGCCGCTAAGTCTAGTATTAGTTATATTGACGGAACGCAGGGCATCTTGGAGTATCGTGGTATCCGCATTGAGGATTTAGCCAAGCACAGTAGTTTTTTGGAGACGGCATACCTCTTGATTTGGGGACATCTGCCCAGTCAGACGGAACTCGAAGCCTTTGAACATGATATTCGCTACCATCGGCGGATTAAGTACCGGATTCGGGACATGATGAAATGTTTTCCTGAAAGCGGTCACCCGATGGACGCGCTACAAGCATCGGCGGCGGCGTTGGGGCTGTTCTATTCTCGGCGGGCGTTGGATGATCCCATTTATATCCGCAATGCGGTGATTCGTCTGCTGGCGAAGATTCCGACGATGGTGGCGGCGTTTCAGTTAATCCGCAAGGGAAATGATCCGGTTCAGCCTCGCGATGATCTCAGTTATGCGGCGAATTTCCTCTATATGCTGCGGGAACGGGAACCGGATCCGTTGGCGGCTCATGTGTTTGATATCTGTTTGATGCTGCACGCGGAACATTCGATTAACGCCTCGACGTTCTCGGCGATGGTGACGTCTTCGACGCTAACGGATCCTTATGCGGTGATCGCGTCGGCGGTGGGAACGCTCGGGGGACCGCTTCATGGTGGGGCGAATGAGGAAGTGATCGAAATGCTCGAAGAGATTGGGGCGGTGGAGAATGCGGCGCCCTATTTGGATGATTGTATTCGCCAGAAACGCAAGATTATGGGCTTTGGCCACCGCGTCTATAAGGTGAAAGACCCTCGGGCTAAGATTTTGCAGGATTTGGCGGAGCAACTGTTCGATCGCTTTGGCGGCGATCGCTATTATGAGATCGCGGTGGAGTTGGAACGGTTGGTTGAAGATCGCCTCGGTGACAAGGGAATTTACGCCAATGTGGATTTCTATTCGGGCCTGGTGTACCGCAAGTTGGGGATTCCTACGGATCTGTTTACGCCGTTGTTTGCGATCGCCCGTGTGGCGGGTTGGTTGGCTCACTGGAAGGAGCAATTGAACGAAAACCGCATTTTCCGCCCGACTCAGATTTATGTGGGAGAACGCGATCGCACGTTTGTTCCCCGAGAACAGCGGTAGGGGAGGGCGATCGCTAATGCAGTTACACTGTGGTCGTCTTCGACGGCGACAACGGATTAAATTCAATCGCGTCAAGATCGGGGTCAGGCTCTTGGCCCTGATGACGCTGTTAGGGTTAGGTTGGGGAGGGTTCCGGCTCTATTTACGCTGGAGTCGGGTTCCCCAGGCGGTTTTAGTCCTCGGAGGCTCGCCGGATCGAGAGGTGTTCGCGGCTAATTTTGCCCGCACTCATCCCGAGTTACCGGTTTGGGTGTCGGGGGGAAGTAATCCGGAATATGCTGAATGGGTGTTTGCGGAGGCGGGGATTCCTCGCCAACGTTTCTATTTGAATTATGATGCGGTGGATACGGTGACGAATTTCACGACGTTGGTCGATGAGTTGCGATCGCGCGATATCCGCAGTATTTATCTGATTACGTCGGATTATCATATGCGTCGCGCTTCGGCGATTGGTGAGATTGTCCTGGGAAGCCGGGATATTAGTTTTCGCCCGGTTTCGATTCCCTCGGGATTGGCTCCTGAACCCCTAGATAAGTCGATTCGTGATGGGGTACGGGCGTTGGTTTGGCTGGCGACGGGCTATACGGGATCGACGTTACGCGATCGCCTGAATCCGTCACATTCTGTCTATTTGGAACCGAATCAGCGGCGGTACCCCTTGGAGACTTGGCCCGAGTTCTGAGGTGGGCGAGGGGGCCAGCCTGAGAGCTATGCTGATCGACAATCAATAGGACAACGATAGACTGTGGAACTTAAACAGGTCATTATTGCTCATAAGACGGGAGATTCATCGAGTCAACAGTGGGCTGAACGCTGTGCGAAGGAACTCGAAGCCCGAGGCTGTCATGTGCTTTTGGGACCAAGTGGTCCTAAGGATAATCCTTATCCGGTGTTTCTGGCCTCGTCAACTCAGAAGATTGATTTGGGAATTATTTTAGGCGGCGATGGAACGGCCCTGACGGCGGCCCGCCATTTAGCACCGGAGGGGATTCCGCTGTTGACGGTGAATGTGGGCGGACATTTGGGGTTTTTGACGGAACCGTTTGCTAGTTTCGAGGAGACGCAAGCGGTTTGGGATCGCTTACTTGAGGATCGCTTTGCGGTACAGTCGCGGATGATGTTGGAGGCGGCGTTGTTTGAGGGCGATCGCCTGAATCGAGAACCGGTGAGCGATCGCTATCTGGCGTTGAATGAGATGTGCATTAAGCCGGCGGCGGTGGATCGAATGTTGACTTCGATTTTGGAGATGGAAGTTGACGGGGAAATTGTCGATCAATATCAGGGGGATGGTTTGTTGGTGGCGACTCCCACGGGTTCAACCTGTTATACGGTGTCGGCGAATGGCCCGATTATGCACCCTGGGATGAATGCGATCGCGGTTACCCCCATTTGTCCCCTAAGTTTATCGAGTCGTCCACTGATTCTCCCGCCGGGGGTGGTCGTCAGTATTTGGCCCCTCGAAGATCGGGATTTAAATACGAAACTCTGGATGGATGGTGCGTTGGCGACGGCAATTTGGCCGGGACAACGAGTGGATGTCAAGATGGCAGATTGTCAGGCTAATTTTTTGATTTTAAGAGAGGATTATTCCTATTTCAAAACGCTACGAGAAAAACTCCTTTGGGCTGGAGCCAGGCTTCATTATGATAATAATCATCGCAGTTGAAAGGAATCGGTAACCGGACAAACATAGGGTCGCGCCCTTATAGACACCCTAGATAATAGAGAGAACGTTAGGCGAGATGGCGGAATTCAACGTTGTTGGTACTGGGGGAATATAAACAATAACTGGCTTGATTGGGAAGCCGTCCAACGCTGCCGACTCCGACGACCTTACGGGGTTTTAGAATTTGCGAAATTGGGGCTTGTTCACCCTCTAAGGTTGTTATTTGGGAGGCGATTTGTCCGGATTGAAAACAATACTCAAAGGCGAATCCTGAACGACCACAAAAAAGCTGCTTCGCATCGGCCCGGATGAGACGATCTAACAAGATGCTGGCGGGGGTTTCTGGGGTGAGTTCGTCATCACAACTGACGGTACTTCCATGAATGAGGAGATTGTCTAATTCTAGAAAGCCAAAATCGAGCGATCGCAACCACTCTACATCTTCCCGAGGAACAGCCTTATACAAGGCCTCGAATACCTCATCTCCATATCGTTCCTTTAAGGCTAAACCCTGGGGAT
>NZ_JAWOCL010000248.1:0-7523 GCF_046483825.1 Sodalinema sp. | reverse complement strand
GAGTTGCACCTCTTCGATAACCTGGATAATCTTCCTTAGTTGTTCTTGGTGAATGGACTCGACGGTCAAATTTGCAGATTGTTGTTCCAGCCAAAAGTTACCACTTCTGGCTGTGGTTAAGTCAAAGGGGTTATAGTTTTGTTTGAGCAGTGTTATGATATCAGCCATGACAGAAACTCGATACTTTAGGTTGATTTGGAGTTGAAAGAAGTTGGTAATTTTTATTTACAAACCACTGTTTAATTGACTTTAATTGACAATAATAAAAAATAGAGGACTACTAAATTCTTGCGGGATTCCTGCGGCAAATTGTTCGTCTGTGTAATCCATTCCCTCTTGGAGGGAACTCAGTTGAATTTTGTTGTCTTCAATGAGGCGGAAAAGAGCCTGATCGAGTTCGTCGCGCGTCATGGGGGGTTGAACTTCGGCGCGAAGGTGATAAATCGGTGTGTAGTTATTGGTGGGAAGTCGAGAATCAATCTTGCGGATAATCTCGATCAGTTCGCTGTCGCTGGGTTTGGCTTTTGGAGTGGAAGTGGGAGTGGGAGTTGGAGTGGGAGTTGGGGGGGGAGTTGGGGTGGGAGCTGAGTTGATCCATGTCCGCATAAATTGGACATAATTGGTTAACAGTTGGGCGTTAAGTTGTAGATTGCGCCTGGCATTAGCATCAAAGTAATCATCGCGGAGAAATTCTTTACCCCGTGCCGAAAGACTCACTTCAACAATTTTGCGTTCGATCGCACTCAAAAGTCCGCGATCGCACAAACTCAGAAGAACCGGCTGACGTTGTGCAGCGGGAAGTTTGGTATCTCCAGGAGTTGAGGGTCCCTTAGCGGCCACCTGTAACACCGTTAATTCAGCGTCAGATAAGGGGAGATTTTCAATATCAGCGTTCAGGAGTGTTTTACCGGCTGGACTAATTTTGAATTTCTTAATCTCTTCGTGGAGGTTCAGTAACTCGCGATCGGCTAATTTACGACAAAATCGTTGGGTTTCACTAACCCGAGTGCCGCTGGTTGGCTTAACCGCTGCTATTTTGCCGCGATAGTCAGGACAGCCAAGCAACTGAAGCAACAATTTGAGTTCTTTCGTTTCCATAACCTAAAACCTGACGGGGGGCCAGTCCTTCTCGAACCAGAATCATGGGATCAGTTTAACCCAACCGCCAAGCCCAAGCCAGGAAGAATCCCAGGGAAGCTTCATCTCTGTCGCCGCCATCTTTGATAAAATGCCAACAAGGTCAATCCTGGGGATGTGGCTCGCTTTTGGGCGATCGCCACCACTTAATAGAGATTGCTCTTCGATGTCGCACCCGTTTCAGGCAGAACAACACATGCTCTTATCCAAAGGTTTTGAAGTAGAAATGTACACCGGAACACCCACCGGTGACATTGTGGGACTGTCTGATCGCATTGTCGCCGATCTCGATCGCTTCTCCCGAGAACCCGACTCACGCAACGTGGAGTACACCACCGCTCCCTTTTGCGATTACGATATTTTGCTCTGTGATTTAGTGCGACCTCGACAACAGTTGCGTCACTATCTCAAAACCCTCGGCGATTACACCCTCATTCCCGGAAGTACCCTCTCTCTCGGAGATAGTCGCCGCTTCTTCCGCTCTGACCCCGGTAACCCCTACCATGACTACATCGAGCAATCCTACGGGTCCAAAGTGGTCACCGCCAGCGTCCATATCAATGTCGGTATTAATGACCCCGAAGCCTTGATGCGGGCCGCGCGACTGATTCGCGTTGAAGCTCCCCTATATCTGGCGTTGAGTGCGTCGTCTCCCTTCCTCGATGGGGAAATCACTGGCTATGACTCCACCCGCTGGTCCGTGTTTCCTCAAGTTCCGCAAACAGTTCCCCTGTTCGAGAGTCACGGTCATTTCATTGATTGGACCCAAGAGCAGTTAGACCTGGGAACCATGCAGAATGTGCGTCATCTCTGGATTTCGGTGCGTCCCAACGGCGATCGCCGTCCCTATAATCTGAATCGCCTAGAACTGCGAATTTGCGATCTGATTGTTGACCCCATCGACCTGCTGGCGGTTATGGCCTTCCTAGAGGCGCGAATTTGGCAAACCCTACTCGATCCCAGTCTCGACCCCTTAGAACGCAGTACGCTCCCAGCCAGCCACCGCAGTGAGGACTTACTGGCCCTAACCATGGCCAACGAGCAAGCCGCCGCCAAAGATAGCCTCGATGCGACCTTACGCCATTGGCAAGATGGGCGAGAAATCCTGGCTCGGGATTGGATCGAGGAGTTGTATGCTGAGATCCTACCTCTGGCAAAGTCTAAGGGGATTCGTTGCTTTCTCTCTCCCATTCAGCGGATTTTGCGAGACGGAAACCCGGCCCAGCAATGGCGACGGGCCTGCGAACAGGGTTCGTCTCCTCGTGAACAGATGATGCGCGAGATTGAGGGAGCGATCGCCCGCGAACAGGATCTCGAAGATCAGTTATGTAGCCTGATGGCGGCCTGATTCTGGGGATTTTGCTGGCTCAATCGTCAATTTTTGACCTCGGGAATTGGCGATTAGCAAAACCTATCGATGGAACGGGGCCAACCCACCCCTCTCAAGCGGGACTTGGGGCGGCGATCGCCTAGGCGAATCGGAGAGATATAGCGTAAAATCCGAGAAAATGCTGTTTAATTTGGTAGAACCTTGACGTTATCTAGCCCTATTCCCCAAATGGTTCTGGTTAACCCGCAAATTCCCCCCAATACGGGAAATATTGCTCGGACTTGCGCGGCCACCCGAACCCCGCTTCATCTCGTGGCGCCTCTGGGATTTGAGATGAGCGATCGCTACCTCAAGCGGGCCGGCCTCGACTATTGGCAATATGTGAACTGGACAATCCACGATTCCTTAGCAGAATTCCGTACCCAGAGCCGCCGCCAATCGGGCCGTTGGATTGGATTTAGTACTCGTGGCCGGTGTTCTTATACAGAATTCGCCTTTCGTGACGATGATTGGTTATTGTTTGGTAGTGAAACCGAAGGCCTCTCCGATGACACCCTCGCCGAATGTGAAGAGACGGTTCATATTCCCATGTTTGAGCCTCGGGTGCGTAGCCTCAATCTCTCGGTGAGTGCGGCTTTGGGACTTTTTGAATGTCTGCGTCAACTGGGAACTCTCCGCGCCCCGAGGGGTGAAACCCCCTAAGAGGGTCAACCCCCCAGGGACTGGGCGATCCCGCCCTTGTGGCAATGATAAGAAATTTCTATTGTTAACGCGATCAGGCTGATCCGGGGCGGCGATCGGCATTCGCTTCAAGAGAAATCACCGTATCGAGTCGCCAAAACTCCCCACTGATGCAAACTTGGGGAGTTTCATATATTAAGAAAATCAAGCCAGTTTCAGTTAAGATCCCCGCAGCGGTCGCCAAATGGCCAGTTGCCGTTGTGACCTAATTCAGCTTAAAGTTTCGTCGATACGCCTTAACCGGCCATCCTATGGGTTCAAGGACATTTCACTTAGGAACCAGGTTGAGACGAACTTTCGCTCAACATGACCTAAATCCCTGAGTCAATCCCTGAGTCAAACTGGCGTAGCTCCGCTGGTTTCACAGCTCAAAATCACCTCTAGACAAGGTTTACAGCTTTGTAACCTTGTGTAAATTGGTAAACCGGGGTAACCTGTCCTAAGCATCTCTGCCGTCAGTGACCTACATCGCAAATACAACGTGATCGCGATCACTGTCTGCTTTCCAAGGTCGCACCCCCGACCGACTGTAACTCACACGCTTATTGTCTAGGAGGTCGTTCTTGAAACGAGCGTTCCCACATCACAACCCCCCCGCTTCCCTAAACGAGCTTCAAGCTCATCTAGGATCTGATGCCTTCCGTGCTTCGGTACCGGAACAACATCGGCGGGTTAGAACCTCAGCTGCCGTCCTTGGTCTTGCCATTTCCATGGGAGCCTCGGCTGTTGGTTTAGCTGACGACGCTGCGGTTGCCGCTGAACCCGTCGTCAAATCTGCTCCAAGCCTGATGCCGCCGACTCTCGACAAAACGGCGGTCATCCCCGAGAATCAGCTTGAAAAAGTGAATCTTACGGCGGCCGAGACCCCCGTAAGCTATAGCCATTCTGACAATACTTCCCATCACAACTCCCAAGCCCCCGTGGCCCAGGAGCCAGTTCAAGACCATGTGACCCATGTGGTTCAGAGTGGTCACACCCTATGGCGTATCGCTAACGCCTATGAAGTCACAGCCGGCGCGATCGCAACGGCCAACGGCTTACCCTCGATCGAAACGCCTCTCGAAATCGGTGAAGTCCTAAGAATCCCGGTCACCGAGACCATGGTCTATCCCCCTCGGGAGATCATCGCCCCAGAACCCTCTCCCGCTGTGGCTGAGGTAGACGAGAGCAACCATCAACTCGCCCAGGCGACATCCACGACAAAAGCTGACTCTAGCCCTAACCTGAGCGACGAGAACCTAAGCAACGAGAACTTAAACAACGAGAACTTAAACAACGAGAACCTGAGCGACGAGAACCTAAACAACGAAATCGCGGCTCGCAGCTCTAACTCCAGTTCCTTAGACTCGACCGAAAAATTATCGCTGCTGATGCCCTCTGAGGTAGCACCAGAGACCGTGTCATCTCACACCGGCGTCGGCGGCCTGAACCCGGAGAAACAGCCTAGCACTGCATCCGCTGTCAACTCCCCCAGTCTAGGTTCACTCGACACCGCTACAGACACCGCTACAGACACTGATACAGACACCGCTACAGCCACCGCTACAGCCACTGGCGAATCCCTCAGTGCCACCCCGATTCTAGGCGCCATCAACTCCAACTCCCTCGACACTGAGGAATCTGGCATTCGCCTCAATCGTTCCTTCCTAGAGCGTGAAGGCGAAACCATCCAAGCCATTGAACCCCATCAGGTGCGTCCAGGGGAAACCCTAGTCAGCTTGGCCGACCAACATCAAACCAGCATTGAAGAGATTGCTCGGGCCAACAATCTCGACAATCCCGACCAAATTACGGCCGGACAACGCCTCAACATTCCCAAACAAGTGGCCCGGCGATCGGCTCCCGTTGAAGTCTTCGGTGGACAAACCGATCACGTCGCCTCGGTTCCGCCCAAAAAACAACGATTAGACTTGGTTCCCTCTGCGGCCAGAGACGACTCCAGTGACTTGGCCCTGGCCCCCCGAGACTCGGCTGAAGTCCTCGACGCCGACACCAGCACCGACACCAGCACCGACGCTTCAGATGGCCGTGACACCGTAACCCTTGAGGTTCCCGAAATTGCGATCGCCTCGGCCAACGAAACCCTACGGGCTGATATTTCTCGTCTCAGAAACCGGGTTCGTCGTAGCGAGACTGAACCGCAACCGGCCCCCAACTCAGGTCAAACGGACACTGAGGAAGCTTTGGCTCACGTCGATAACAGCGATCGCACTCTCGGAACCGTCCGTGAACACAACAACCCCCAATTCGATCGCGAACAAGTTGTCTCAGTTCACGACGCTGAACGGCAAGCCTCCGAGGCCCGCTCCTCCGAAGCCGAGTTAGCCAGTACCACGACGACGTCAACAGACGATGACGACAAGATGGCGGTAGCGCCCATGGGATCGCAAAACTACGCTCCCATCATGGAACCCCGTTCCGTCTCCCCGGAAATCCCCAGCTTGCCCTCATCCGGCGCTTATCTTCCCAAACCCCAACAACAGGCCGAAGTCTTCGACGGCTACATCTGGCCCGCTCAGGGGGTGTTCACCTCCGGCTACGGCTGGCGTTGGGGTCGGATGCACCGAGGTATCGATATCGCCGGTCCCGTCGGAACCCCCATCGTGGCATCCGCTCCCGGAACCGTCACCTATTCCCGTTGGAACTCCGGCGGCTACGGTAACTTAGTGGAAATCACTCATCCTGACGGCAGTTTGACCCTGTATGCTCACAACAACCGAAATTTGGTGAGCGAAGGTGAAAACGTGGCTCAAGGACAGCAAATCGCCGAAATGGGCAACACCGGCTTTAGTACCGGTCCCCACCTCCATTTCGAGATTCACCGTCCCGGCCAAGGAGCAACAGACCCGATGGCGTTCTTGCCTCAGTAGTCTGAGAAACCCCTGAACTCTAACGGTTTAGGGCGGAGTGATTGTGTGTGAGGAACAAAACGGGAGCTGATCGGCTCCCGTTTTGTCGTACGAATGTTCTACAATCCAAACCAATAGACGTCTCCCCTCCTGTGAGGGACTAGGGGCAGCTTCTGCCCATTGCCTCTTGCTAGCTATTGCCTCCTCCTATGACTCCCTTTGTTGTTGAAACCGTAGATCTCACCAAAAGCTATCGCACGGGTTTTTGGCTCAACCAAACGGTGACATCTCTCAAACGGTGTTCCTTAAGTGTTTCCCAAGGACAAACCTTTGGCTTACTCGGTCCCAATGGGGCCGGCAAAACAACACTGCTGAAAATGTTGTTAGGGATTGTTCGTCCAACGTCGGGTCGTGGGACGTTGTTGGGCCGTCCTCTGGGCGATCGCGCGGTGCGTCAGTTTGTCGGCTATCTCCCGGAAAATCCCTATTTCTACGACAGTCTCACGGCCTGGGAATTTCTCACCTTTATGGCGGGACTGTTCAACCTCGGCGAACCCGATCGCTCCCGGCGGATTAGCCAACTCCTCGACTGGGTGGGAATTGGCCAAAAGACGGCCCGCCGCAAACCTCTGCGGGAGTATTCCAAGGGGATGTTACAACGGGTTGGCATGGCTCAGGCCCTGGTGGGTAATCCCGAAGTGGTCTTCCTCGATGAGCCGATGTCAGGACTCGATCCCCTCGGCCGCTATCAGATGCGGGAAATCATCCTCTCCTTGAAATCCCAGGGCAAAACCATTTTTTTCAACAGTCATATTCTCTCGGATGTGGAGGTAATTTGCGATCGCGTGGCCATCCTCTGTGACGGCGAACTCCGTTGCACGGGATCTCCCGATGAACTCCTCGGGACTGGCGATCGCTATCGTGTCTACGGCCAGGGCGGGCCGGCTGACGTCTTGAAAAAATGGCTCCCAGACCTAGAATTTGACAAAGGCGATTGGCAAGGAACCCTCCAGGGCGAGTTACCGGATTTCCTCGCCAGCCTCAACCTCCTCGGCGGCAAACTCCTACGCCTCAATTCCTCCCGTCGCAGCCTCGAAGAGTTCTTTGTGCAACAAGTTGGAGGGAATGCCAAGCCAATTTCGATGGATAAAGAAGGGAACAGGGAACAGGGAATAGGGAACAGGGAATAGGGAATAGGGAACAGGGAACAGGGAACAGGGAACAGGGAACAGGGAATAGGGAACAGGGAACAGGGAATAGGGGAGAACCTCCCTCTTGCCTTTTGCCTTTTGCCCCTTGCCTCTTGCCCCTTGCCCCTTGCCTCTTGCCTCTTGCCTCTTGCCCCTTGCCCCTTGCCTCTTGCCTCTTGCCTCTTGCCCCTTGCCTCTTGCCCTCTTATCCCTTCGCCGCTCGGGTTGCATTCGCTACCGCGACTAGGGCCACGCCAACATCAGCAATAACGGCCT
>NZ_JAWOCL010000185.1:0-23503 GCF_046483825.1 Sodalinema sp. | reverse complement strand
AAGCCCTCAAAGATGAACTCAGTGTCCGCTGGCTACTCTGGTTGGGCCTCTTTGTTGTCCTCGTCTCCTCAGCGGTTCTCGCGGCTAGTCAATGGGGACGGTTCCCGGCGGCGGGACAATATGGGATTCTCTGGATCTATACCGTGGGATTTGCCGCTGCGAGTAGCTGGCTACACCGTCGTCAACGTCTGGCCTTAACCGCCCAAACCCTAGAAACGATTGTCCTGGGCCTGATTCCCCTCAACTTCTGGGCCATGGATGAATTTGCCTTGTGGCGATCGCCCCTGGGATGGGCCACCATGCTCCTGGCCAGTCTCTCCCTCAGCTTCTGGCTCTGGCGAGGCGCCCACTTACCCCGGCGACAAACCGCTCTGCTGCTTCTGTTTAGCCTCTCCCATTGGGCCGTCACTCCCCTGCCTCTCCTGGCTCAGTTCGGGGTCTATCTGGCAACCCTTGCCGGAGTCCTCGCCGATCGCCAACGAGCAGATTTACCCCTCCTAGGACTCGTCGGCTATGGCTTAGCCAGCTTCTCGGGCCGGGAACTCCTCAATGATCCGATGCTGCTGTCAAATTGGGGGTTAGCCTGGGGACTCCTGGGCTGGCAATTGGCGGAACCGAAACCGGGACTGCGATCGCGCCTCGGGGCCATTCTCCTCACCCTGGGCTGGGGACTCTCCCTGCCGAACCTCTCCTGGGCCGCGATCGCCGTCACCGTCCTGGCCCTACACCGACTCAGCCAACGCCTCCAACACCTGGGCAAACCCCGAGACTTACTCCTAACCGCTCTCGTGGGCCTACAAGGCTACATCATCCTCGGCCAACTCCTACCCGAATCCTTCCGTAACGCGGTCTGGCAACAGGCCCAAGCCCTCCTCGGCCCTCACGTCCAAATCCCATTTCTCAGTTTCCTCTTCCTGCCCTATCTCCTGGCACACCTGGCTTTGAGCCAATGGCTGTATCGCCAAACCCCACGGCGATCGCTGGCCCGAAAAGCCGATACTGGAGCCTTTTTCGTGGGCCTGGTTCTCGCGGCGATCGCCACCCACAGTTTCCCCCAGACCTGGCTCGTCTGGATACCCCTAGCAGGTCTATTAGCCGCCGTCACCCAACATCGCTATCGCCAATCCACCCTTCTGGCTACCCTCTCACAACTGCTGCTCTTGGGCGGGATCGCCTCCATCCTAGACTGGCAAATCGACGGCTATTTCTCGCAAACTGACTGGGGACTGATTAGCCTCAGCTTCGCCCTCCTGCAAGGGAGCTGGACTAACCGACAACAGATGGGAATCTGGCAAACCAGTTCCTGGTCCCTCAGCCTCGGCCTCGGGGCCGCCAGTTATGTCCTCCTAGTTCTAGCCTTCCCCAGCGAGACATTATTTCATCCCGGCTGGTACTGGTGGCTGATGCCCCTGTTTTTGGCGATCGCCGCCCACGTTGGCGTTAGCCACTATCGTACCCAAGCTGGCTGGCTGGCCATTCTGGGAGCGATCGCCCTGCAACCCCTCCCCGACCTCATCACCAGTTCCGACCCTCGTCCGGGCCTCATCCTCTCCTCGGGCCTAGGGTTACTCATCGCCTTAGCCACTGTCCGCAGTCTCCGGGATACTCGGGCCGGCATTATCGCCGTTGGTTTTGCTGTTTATTGGGCGATCGCCGTCTCGGCCCACCTCGTCCCCCTCTGGGGTCAAGATTGGCTGCTGTTCTTCTCCTGCTTTCCCCTGGGTTTATGGAGTGTGCGACGTTGGGGCCAACAGCGAGGGGGAGACCTCTCTCGCCTCTATCTGCGAGGCTGTCAGGTTTGGGGATGGGTCACCTGGGTAGCCATCATTATCGGCTTTACCCTGCGATCGGTCCTATCCTATCAAAACGCCTTCCTAGCTCCCTCTCTCGGGATAATTGCCGGATTAGGACTGCTGATTCTCAGCCTCGGCGTGCATCAGGGCCGCCGTCTCAACACCTGGGGACTCTATGGGATTGGCTGGGCCGTTGAACTCATCGCCGTAGAAACTGTCTTTCTGTTTACCTACTCCCTCTGGATTGTCGCCCTCGTCAACATTGCCTTAGGCCTATTGGTTCAAGGGGTTAGCCAACTCTGGCAACCGCCGCAAGTTCCCCGCCATCGCCTCTCTCCCCTGCATACCCTCCCCATGGCCTATGGCCTGATTGCCCTCATCCTACGAGGAAGCCTAATCCACCCCTGGACGGGAGTTGTCAGCGTTGGGGTTTCCCTGATTCTGCTCAATGTCGGTCGTCAACTTCCGAGTTGGGGTCGCGGCCTGGTCTATGTGGGTGTTGTCGCCCTCTCCCTGTCGAGTAGTGAACTGCTGCTGGGTCAACTGTCCCAGGTCAGCGAGGGCGATCGCGGGGTCGCGGTGGCCCTGGTGATGGTGGTCTGGATGAGTCTCTATCGAGGCTTGTATCGCCCGTTGGGCCGTTATTTGCAACTTCCCCCGCAACGGCTGATGCAAATTGCCCATGGTCACTGGGGTGTGGGAACTTTAATGCTGAGTTTGTCGGCTACCGTTGCCATTAGCCAGCCGGCCCTAGCTCTCATGGCTGGGGGTCTCCTAACCCGTTATGCTCTCTGGCAAAGTCGCTCTCTGGAGCGGTCTCGCAGTTCTCGTCTTTGGCTCTATCTCGGGGTGGCTCAAGGGTCTGGCGTGGTGACGATCGCGGTGGCGATCGCCGGTCAACAGGGGTTGATTCTGCCCTGGTTTGGGGCGATCGCGGTCCTGTTATCCCTGGGAATACGTCAGGCCCCCTGGTCCGCCTGGGGATGGCATCCACAGCCCTGGCAGCAGCTTGCCCGAGTCTTCCCGGCCATTGTCGGAGTCCTGACCCTCAATGACGTGCATCCTCTGAGTCTGTTGGCGATCAGCCTCTTCTACATTGCCCTAGGCCAATGGGACCGACAAGTCCGTTGGCATTATCTGGCCCTGACTGCCCTCTGTGGCTTGGCTAGTCAGGGACTCAATGCCTTTGACATTGACGCTCTCATCCTCTGGCTGGCCCCAGTTACCCTCTCGATTCTCTATGTTGCTCAGGTTGATCCGAGCTTCCGAGACGGCGGCGATCGCACCCTCCGCCATCAACTGCGTCTAGGAACCCTAGCCCTCTTTTTTGCTCTCAGCTATTTGCCAAGCCATTGGCCGATTATCGGTAGTCTCAGTCTTTTGCTTCTGCTGGCGGGATTGAGCTTGAAAATTCGCGCCTTTTTATTCGTCGGTACAGCCTTTTTTGTTATCACAATTTTGGAGCAATTTATTATTCTAGGAACGCTCTATACCCTCTCTAAGTGGATATTGGGTTTGGGTTTTGGCTTGGTTTTAATTCTGGCAGGTGCTATTTTTGAGTCGAAAAAGTTACAGATTAAAAGCACTCTAAACAGTGCGGCAGAACAACTTAAGGATTGGGAATAGATGGGGTTTTCTGGATCTACGGTGGGATTTGTTACAGATTTTTTACAGAATAGACAAAATTGTAGCGAAAAATCCCCTCCTGGGAGGGGTAGGGGTGGGTTATGCCCCGACAGTAACGGGTGTAATCTGCCATAAATTTTCCTTGTCACCCTAAACCCAGAAGACCCAATAGATGATTTAAATTTTAGGATTAAAAATAATCCTAAAATACGGGATCTGCGTACTTATAGATCCGTTTAAAACCATCACTCGTTCTTCGTGACTTGGCTGGTTTTCCTCGTTTTTCCTCGTGACTTGGCTGAAGCCAAGTCATGCCTTTGGGGAGGCTCTGCCTCCCGAGGACAGGCGGCAGAGCCGCCCAGAGTCCGTGTCACGGCTTCAGCCATGACACGAGGAGGGACCATGACACGAGGAGGGAGGAGACGCCATGACACGAGGGGGGAGGAGGACTTTCCGTGTCACCCTGAACCCTGAAGAACCACGAATTTACCATCAATCTAACGCCAATTTCCTAATAATATAAACGGCGACCAATAGGCGGGATGCTGATAATTTGAAGATTGTAATAACGCCAACTGAGCCTGACGTAAACTTTCCGCTTTGTTCTGTCCTGAATTTGCCCAAAGTTGCTGATAAAACTCAACCATCAACTCGGCGGTTGGTTCGTCCTGAACAGACCATAACGTTGCCAACGTACTGCGAGCGCCCGATCGCAGGGCAAACCCGGCAATTCCCAAAGTGGCCCGATCATCGCCTCGCGCCGTCTGACAGGCACTCAAAACCAGTAAATCAATCGGATTCGGACGAGTGGGCGATCGCAACACCACATCTAAATCCTCAACATTAATTCGTCCTTCCCAGGTTAATAAAAAGGTCTCATCAGCCCGAGAACTAAACTGACCATGAGTCGCTAAATGAATCACATTAAACGCATCATTTCGACTTTGGGCCACTAACGCATCCCGTGTAAAGGCCTGATTGAGTAGAAATTCACTCTCGGGCAACAATTCAGCAATTTGGGCCACCTCCAACTCCACCGCCGGAATAGCACTAAAGCCTTGATGAGCCTCACTTAAACCCCCCAGCAACGCCTTGAACTCACCGTCAGCCAAAGACCCCGCCTCGACTAACTGAAGACTCTGACTCAGGGCGATCGCGTACTCTTCAATCAGATACTCTCCCGACGTGCGATCGTATAACGCCCCCAGCGGGAGATTACGTAACGGGCCATCGGGTACAAAGACCAAGGTCTTAATCTGATGTTGCCGCAATACCTCTTGAACCGGACGAATCAGCCAATCATACACCTGAGCCGATCGCTCTAAGCGGTCTTCCTCCGCCACCGCCGGATTGATTGACTCCAACATCGCCGTCAAACCCTCCTCCAGTTCTGTGCGCGGTTTTCGGGTTTCGTAGAGGATCGGATCTTCCCCCGCCAGAGAGAGAATCACCGCCAGGCGATCGCTCAAAACCGCCGTATAAAACACCGCCGCCGATTCATCGAGATCCTCGACATCAATCGCATCGGCTTCGAGACAGGTTTCTCGGAAAAAGTTGTTTAACTCCGTCAGCCGTAGCGAAATTAAGGTGCTTTGGGCCTCGCGAATCGCTGTTTGTTGGGAATTGGGTTGGGAATTATGTTGCGAATTCAGATCTGAGTGACTCGAACCCCCGGTTGCAGCACGTTCGAGTAATAGGCGTACTAAGCCGAGATACACCGGTTCAATCTGTTGACGATAGGAAAACTGAAGCTCTGGATCGAAGCTGACTAAATCCAGTCGTAACTCATCTAACAGGCTCACCGTATCCCGATAGAGGGCGATCGCCTCCGTTTGTCGTCCCAACCTATCCAAAATACGCCCCAGTTGCCATTGCCACAACGCCCTTAAATCTCGATTATCTAAGCGTTCCTCAAAAGTTTGAGCCAAGGTTAGGGCCTGTTGCGTCAGTTGCTCAGCTGCGTCCCACTGTTCAGCCTGTTCGTAGAGTTGAGCAAGTTGGCCCAAGCCATAGGATTGACCTCGACGATCTTGGAGTCGGCGAGACTCTTCTACCGCTTGGCTTAACTGTTGAGCCGCTAACCCTTGATAGGCGATTGCATCCCAGCGCAGTAAACTTTGACTCAAGTTAATACGGCCATAACTGGTCTGTCGTGAAGGAGGACGCGATCGCAACAGCACCTTAAGTTCCTCTAACTGGGCCTGGGCCGCCGCCGTCTCTTTACGGTCCACCAACACCGCCAAGAGGTTCAACCGAGCCAGAAACGCTACATCTGGGTCTGGATTGGCCCCTAACACCGCCTCATAGCCGGTCCTCGCTGCGTCCAACCGTTGCTGATCTCGGTGGCCATTGGCTAAGCGAAACTGGAGTTGAGCCGTTAAGTCATCGTCCCCCAGCTCTTGGGCCATGCTTAACCCTCGCTGTAACACCTCCTGAGACTGTTGCGGTTCTGCCAGAAGTTGCAACACTTCCCCGAGTTGAGCCTGGGCCTGAACCATCAGGGGAGATAGGGGGAACGCCTCCAACGCCTCTAACTCCTCTAATTCCCCTAACTCCTCTAATTCCCCTAACACCGAGATTAACGCCTCTCGGGCCTGGGGATAATATCCCGACGTTTGCAGGGTTTGAATTTGGTTGAGAAGGCTTCCCCAACGACCCTCGGGCAATTGCGCCTGGTCATAGGCCGTTTGGGCAGCTTGCCAGGTCTCTCGCGCCCGGTGAGGCTGGCCTTGGAGAAAATAGGCTCGACCGCGACCATTGAGGGCGATCGCCTGGGCCTGAGCCACTTCCCTGGACTCAGGAGAGTCGGAGAGAGCCGCCAAACTCGCATCACTGGCGGTCATCGCGTCGGACCATTGCCCTAAATCTTGATCAAGCAACGATAAAGCCGTCAACGCCAAAGACTGACCAGGGCGATCGCCCTGGCGGCCCAATCGTTGCTCCTGACGTTGCCACCACTGCACTTGCTCAGATATCGGTAACCTCTCCAGGGCCACCCAGTCCTCAGATCGTCCATCAATCGGGTTTCCTGAGGGGCGATCGACCCAGAGGATCTCTCCGCGCAAGAGAGATCTCGGGTCTGAGGGAACCCCGCCACGACCCGAGATCACGAACTGATTCCCCTCCTGGGCGCGACAGGCCGGCATCACTAAATCGGCCGGGTTAACGATACCCTCTAAGTCCCAGGAGGGACGATTCACGGGAAAACCGGGGCGTAATTCGGACTCATTGAACCGGGGGAACAACTGGGAAATCTCCGCCGGACCGGCCCACAGCGGCGACAATCCCAACATGAGAAATGTCGTCAGCAAGACTCCCCCCCAAACCTGCTTCATGGTCATATCTATTGCGTCTGATAACCGGTCAAGAACTCACATAAGGCTCGTTCTTGATACTGACCGGCTAAATTTTGTAGATGATCGGTGAAGGGACGTAATTGAGGGTGGTCTTGTTCGAGTTGTTTGGCGCGGCGTTTCAAGTCTTTTAAATTCCCTTTACGAGCTAAATGGAGCAGTTCTTCAATCACCGTATCAGGAACCATCTCTGGGGGACAGGTTTTTTCTACGGTTTTTGAGGTCTGGGACTGTTGGCGTTCTCCATCCTCTTGTACGATCCAGCGTAACTGAAGATGGCGCTCTAACAGTTGTAAGATATCACTGCGGTGGAAGGGTTTGGTTAAAAACGCCGTCGCACCAGCGTCTAAACTGCGCTCTCGTGCATCAGTAAAGACATGACTCGATAGAGCGATCATGGGTAGCTTGGCGCTGGACTCCTGCTGGCGTAAGCTTTCTATCAATGAAATCCCATCGCGATCGGGTAAGTCGAGGTCAGTCAGAATTGCATCGAGATGGTGATTGTTTAGATGGTCTAAGGCTTCTTGCGCTGTGGCCGCTTCCAGAATTGAGAACCCGAGGGGAGTCAGTAAGCCACTCATGATACTACGGCTGTCTGCCGATGGATCAACAAGCAACAAACAAGGGCAGGTTCCGGAAACGGAAGTGATTTTAGAGTAGTCTCGCGAGAGAATTGGTGTTTCTTTGCTGTTTAGGGTCGGCAGTGTTAATTCAAAGTAAAAGCGGCTTCCTTGTCCGGGTTGACTGTCCACGTGCAACTCTGACCCCATTAAACGAATGAGTTGGCAACAGATAGCTAAGCCTAATCCGGTTCCTTCGGCGAGTTTTTGCGATTCCTTGACTTGCTCAAAGGGTAGAAAAACTTTTTCTAATTGCTCGGGAGTCATGCCAACTCCGGTGTCAGTTACTGTGAACTTTATACAATTCTTTTTGGTGTTTTTGTTGATGTCTAATCCTGAGCTATCCCGGCTTGATTTAGATGAATCAACGGGATAAACGCTTAAAGAAACAGACCCTTTCGGTGTGAATTTAACGGCATTACTGATTAAATTGACCAGGATTTGCCGGAGTCGCTTATCATCAGCAATAACCAGTTTTGGCAACGAGTTATCTAATTCCGAATAAAAGGAAATCCCCTTTTTTTCTGCCGCTGGTTTAAACATTTGCGCCGCTTGCAGCAGAAAGGGTTTTAAGGGAATGGGTTTTGGGTCGAGTTCTAGTTTACGGGCTTCAATTTTTGAGAGATCGAGGATGTCGTTAATCAGTTCTAACAGATAGGTTCCACATTGATAAATCACACCTACCCCGCGACGTTGACTGTTGAGATCCTTGGCATGTTGTAGGATTTGAGCATAGCCGAGAATGCCGTTGAGGGGAGTTCGCAACTCATGACTCATGTTGGCCAGAAACTCACTTTTGGCAATGTTGGCGGCGTCGGCGGCTTGTTTGGCGGCTTCGAGTTCTTGGGTACGCTCAAAAACTTGGCGTTCTAAGTCGTTGGAGTAGTCTTGTAAGCGTTGGGTAAAGGTCCGTAATTGATGTTGATGATAGCGATGACGGGTGAGTGTCGTCGTCGCCACGAAGGCCAGGAGCGGGGACACCGTGGGAATGAGCCAACCACTCAAGAGGCTACCATAGGCGATCGCCCCCATCACCAGAGTTCCCCCAGTCACCAGTAATAGGGGATAAAGCCAAGTGGACTGCTCCTTAAAGGGTTCTCGAATTAACCCCCGCCAAGTTCCATAGGTTCCCAACGCCGCCCAGAGCAAAATCCAGCCCCATTCGCCATAATGATGCCAGAAGCGAATCATGGGCCGGCCATCGAGGGCGCTGCTGAGAATTTGACTGACTCCGTGAGCGTGAACTTCCACACCACTCATCAGATAATGGGGAGCGCGATTTGGGTTCCCCCAGGCTTCACCATCGCTCAGAGACTCTGAAGAACCGGCGGCGTTGAGGCGATACTGGTTGAGGCGATACTGATAGAGAGCCTGACTATAGGGCGTGAGAAAGAAGTCGTTAATACTCTCGGCCTCGGACCCAATCAAGACAATGCGATCGCGAATCAACTCCGGTGACACTCTCCCCTGCACAACATCCGACACGGATACCTTATCAAAGGGACTCGCGGGACTGCGATAGTTGAGAAAAATCTGATATCCCCCTAAATCGGCGGGCGAATAGCCTCCCTCAACCCCCGTCAAGGGTGAAAACTGAGCTTGTCCGAGTTGATAGTGATGCGTTTGTTCCTCGCGCACCTCTAAATTGACTCCCATCTGTTGCAGATATAGGAGACTCACCCGAGTGGCGAACCCGAGCTTAATCTCCCTCTCAACCGGTGCGGAGACAATGAGGCGGCGAATTTTACTATCACCATCTTCAGGCACATCGGCCAACCCCACGCGATGGTTCTGGGCGAGAATCGGCGGCGGCGCAACGGTTCCGCTTCCAAACGCCTTTTCGACACCAATTAAATTAGGAAGTTCCGCCATTAGGGCCTGTAGCCGTTCATGACCGGGATTTTGTGGCAGATCCCGATAAAGATCTAAGCCAATCACGCGGGGATTTTGGGCGGCTAAGGTTTCTAACAGATTGGCTAACACCGCATCCGAGAGGGGCCACCTCCCTAAGGCCGTAATATCCGCTTCTTGCACCGTCACCAACAACAGCCGAGATTCTAAGGATTCCGCAGGACGCAACACCAAAAGCGTATCAATAGCCAGCCATTCCAACCGTTGAAACGCCCCCCAAGTCGATCCTAGGGCGACGGTTGTGGTGACCAACGCGACAATCACTTCTCGCTCAAAGCGTTTCAGCCAACGGGAAAGACCCAGCATGGGCAGAGTTAGTCCGGGACATCGAGGAACGGTTCGTTGGCGATCGCGGCCAGGCCCACTTGGTCGAGAAGATCGTCCCAAGACTGACTCACGACAGACGCATCAGGACGATTCTGTCTGAGGTCGGCCAACGTACTCAAGGCATCATACCAAATCCCTTGACGACCATAGGCATTCGCTAAGGGGAGCGATCGCCGTCCTTTCGTTTGTCCCACCACGGCTTTGAGTTCCTCATCTGGGGACACTCGCCGCACCCAACCGGACACCCGAGGACTATCGGGGCGCAAGCGTTCTTCCGTGACGAGGGCAAAATGCCATTGATAGGTTTGGCCCGTTTCCAGGCCCGGAATCGTCTCGGGTAACTCCAGGCGCATCACTCCCATCTCAGCAATGGGGACATAGCCTTGATAATGGTGTTCTCCGTCTTCTGTCAGCACACTAAAAAAGGCCAAGCGGGCCGATGTCCGTGGTACATAGACAAAGAAACTGGGATAGGCTTGGGTCGTTTGACCATAGTGATCGGTTGGCAACAAGGCCCTCAAATCTGAGGTGGTATCCCGAGATCCGGCCCCACCGGTATTGACAGGGGGGTCGTCGGTGGGAGGAATAAAGGTCACATCACCTCGGGAGGCTCCTCCCTGAGTCTGTCGTGGCGGTTCCTCATTGGGAGGAATGAAGGTAATGGCCGCCGCCGGGAAAGAAAGGCGACTGATTAGCCCGATGGTGAGGGTTGAGAGGATAAGACGTGGCAACATGGGGGGAAAGGGAACGGGGAACGGGGAACAGGGTAAGAAGAGGCAAAAGGCAAGAGGCAAGAGGCAAGAGGCAAGAGGTAAGAGGCAAGAGGCAAAAGAGCCGATCGCACCTACCCGTATAATTGTGGACAATTCCTCAGTGAAACGGGTTGATTGAGATCACCGGTTTCTCATGGCTTCATCTCATAGCATCCCATAGGAGTTCCATCATGACCCACTCAGCGCGTTGGCAGTTTTGGATCGATCGCGGGGGGACCTTTACCGATATTGTCGCCCAACGCCCCGATGGCCGTATCGTGACCCATAAACTTCTCTCAGAGAACCCTGAACGTTATGCAGATGCAGCGGTACAGGGGATTCGAGATCTCTTGCAACTGGACCCGGAGGCGGCAATTCCTGATGAGGAAATTGCTGAAGTGCGTATGGGAACCACCGTCGCCACCAATGCTTTATTAGAACGTAAAGGCGATCGCACGGTGTTGGTTGTCACCGAGGGATTCCGGGATGCACTGCGGATTGGTTACCAAAATCGTCCCAATATTTTTGCCCGTCAGATTCAGTTACCGAGTCTGTTGTGCGATCGCATCCTAGAAGCCGAAGAACGCTATCACGCTGATGGAACCTGCCTCAAACCCCTCGATATAGCGGCCCTGAGACCCCAATTGCAACAGGCCTATGACGATGGGATTCGCAGTTGTGCGATCGCCCTCACCCACGGCTACCGCTATCCTGACCATGAAGATCGCATTGCGGCCATCGCCGCTGAGATTGGCTTTACGCAAATTAGCCGTTCTCATCACGTCAGTCCCCTGATTAAACTCATCAGTCGCGGCGATACCACCGTTGTCGATGCTTATCTCTCGCCGATTCTACGCCGCTATGTCGAACAAGTCAGTCGCCGGCTGTTTTCCTCCCCCAGTGACCCCCGCTTACAGTTTATGCAGTCCAATGGCGGCTTGACGGCGGCCCAAGACTTTCAGGGAAAAGATAGTATTCTCTCGGGTCCGGCTGGGGGGATTGTTGGTGCGGTTCAAACCAGTCGTCGCGCCGGGTTTTTCAAGATTGTCAGCTTTGATATGGGGGGAACCTCCACGGATGTGGCCCATTATGCCGGCGATCGCGAGGGACCCGTTGAATATGAACGGGAGTTTGAGACGGAAGTGGCCGGGGTGCGGCTGCGAACCCCGATGATGGCGGTGCATACCGTCGCTGCTGGTGGTGGAAGTATTTTGCATTTTGATGGATCTCGCTATCGCGTCGGTCCTGACTCGGCGGGGGCGAATCCTGGCCCGGCGGCCTATCGACGGGGGGGGCCTCTCACCGTCACCGATTGCAATGTCATGTTGGGGAAACTGCAACCCCAGTTGTTCCCAGCGGTGTTTGGCCCCGACGGAAATCAACCGCTGGATGCGGAGGTGGTTCGTCAGCAGTTTCAGGCCTTGGCCCAGGAGATTCACGCGGCGACGGGGGATGAACGCCATCCCGAGGCGGTGGCTTCAGGGTTTCTGGCGATCGCCGTGGAGATTATGGCCAATGCGATTAAGAAAATCTCTCTACAACGGGGCTATGATGTCTCCAACTATACTCTCTGCTGTTTTGGCGGGGCGGGAGGACAACACGCTTGTTTGATTGCTGAAGCCTTGGGGATTTCAACCATTTTCCTCCATCCTTATGCGGGGGTTCTCTCGGCCTATGGGATGGGGTTGGCGGATCAGCGTCAGTTACAGGAGATGTCCCTGGAATTACCCTTATCGCCTCAGACGTATCCGCAACTTGAACGCCAGTTTGAGATCATGGCCCAAGCGGGGTCAGCGTCTGGGGGCGATCCGCACCCCTCCTCGCACCCCTCATCGCAACCCTCCTCGCAACCCTCCTCGCAACAGTTACGCAAAGTCCATTTGAAGTATGAGGGGACCGATTCGGCGTTGATTGTGGATTTTGCCACAATTCCCGAGATGCGATCGGCGTTTGAAGCCCTGTATCGTCAACGCTATGGCTTTGTCATGGAGGCTAAACCCCTGGTGGTGGGTACGGTGTCCCTGGAGACCGTTTGGCGGGGCGATCGCCCGGCTGAACCCCAGCTAACCCGTCAGTCGGATCAGCCGCCGCAACCGATGACAACGGTATCCGCCTATCTCAAGGGGGATTGGCGACAAACTCCGGTGTATGAGCGAGATAGCTTGCAGCCTGGGGATGTGATCCAAAGTCCAGCTATCCTGATTGAGTCTACGGGAACCAATGTCCTCGAACCCGGTTGGGAAGCGACGTTGACGGAACAAAATCATCTCATTTTCCGCCAATGTCAACCGATAGGGGATGAGGGAACGCTTGAGATGGATGAGATGGATGAGATTGACTGCGATCGCGCTGATCCGGTGTTATTGGAGATTTTTAATAATCTGTTTCGGGCGATCGCCGAACAGATGGGGGTGACGCTGCAAAACACCAGTACCTCCGTCAACATTAAAGAACGGCTTGATTTTTCCTGCGCCATCTTCGATGGGGAGGGCCAATTGGTGGCTAATGCGCCCCATATTCCCGTTCATTTAGGCTCGATGAGTGAGAGTGTGCAAGCCTTGATCACGCGATCAGGAGACTCCCTCAATCCTGGAGATGTTTATGTTCTCAATAATCCCTATAATGGCGGCACTCATTTACCCGATATCACCGTCGTTACGCCGGTATTTATCCCAGTTTTAGACTCTGATAATCTGAATAATCTGGACAAGTTTAACAAGCCTTTGTTTTATGTTGCCGCTCGCGGTCATCATGCCGATATTGGTGGGATCACCCCCGGTTCGATGCCCCCAAATAGTCGCCATATTGAGGATGAGGGGATTCTCTTAGAGTGTTTGGCTTTAGTGAAACAAGGGGTATTTCAAGAAGAAATGCTCCTGGATCTGCTGCGATCGGGTCCTCATCCTGCCCGCAATGTAGCTCAAAACATCGCCGATTTACAAGCCCAAATTGCCGCCAATCAAAAAGGCGTTGATGAACTCCTTAAAATGGTTCAGCATTACGGATTGACAACGGTACAAGCCTACATGAACCATGTTCAAAACAATGCTGAAGAATCCGTCCGCCGAGCAATTTCAGTTTTGAAAGATGGGGATTTCACCTATTATTTAGATGGTGGTGAGCCAATTCAGGTTTCTATCAAGATTAACGCTGAACAGCGTTCCGCTAAAATTGATTTTAGTGGCACAGCGTCCCAACTTCAGACAAACTTTAATGCTCCCGCCGCTGTGTGTAAAGCCGCCGTTCTCTATGTCTTTCGGACTTTGGTTGAGGATGATATTCCCCTCAATGCTGGTTGTTTAAAACCCCTAGATATCATCATTCCTGAGGGCTGTTTACTGAATCCTAACTATCCGGCGGCTGTGGTGGCGGGTAATGTGGAAACCTCTCAAGGGATTACGGATGCCCTGTATGGGGCGTTAGGGGTGTTGGCGGGGTCCCAGGGAACCATGAATAATTTTACCTTTGGTAACGCAACGTATCAGTATTACGAAACCATTTGTGGCGGGTCTGGGGCGGGTCCAGAGTTCTCAGGGACTGATGCGGTGCATACCCACATGACAAATTCCCGTATGACCGACCCAGAGGTTCTGGAATGGCGCTTTCCGGTACTTTTGGAGTCATTTGCCATTCGCCGGGGAAGTGGCGGCCAGGGGCAATTTTGCGGCGGATCTGGGGTGGTGCGTCGCTTGCGGTTTTTGGAACCGATGACGGCCTCGATTCTCTCGGGCCATCGGGTGATTCCGCCGTCGGGGTTAGGAGGCGGTGAGCCGGGCCAAGTGGGACATAATTGGGTTAAACGGGCCGATGGAACCCGGATGGATTTGGGGGGAACGGCAACGGTGGCGATGAATCCGGGGGATGTGTTTGTGATTGAAACGCCGGGCGGGGGAGGGTTCGGGACGCGGTAAGAGGAAGTGGCCGGCGATCGCCTCAACCACTTTGGCGGCGATGTTAACGTAGGGGGAAAGGGCAAATCACCAACAGAACAAGACAGCTACAAGTTACCGGAAGACCCGAAGTCTTTCCCCTCTTGGGAGGGGTGCCCGGAGGGCGGGGTGGGTGATCCGCTGTTCCCTGTTTCCTATTCTCCTTTCTCTCGTCTTATGAAAAAACTATCTCTGCTGTTAGCAAGTTTGTTGGCTATTCTCTCGGTCAACAGCATTAGTATTAGAAACTCGGCGGTTCACTTTAACCTGGAATTTGGGATTGAGTTGGCTGAGGCCCGTCGGGGCGGTGGCCGCAGTCGAGGGGGGTCTTTTAGTCGCCCCAGTCGTACCTCGCCGAGTCGCTCTCGCGGGTCTGGTGGGTCTTCGGGGAGTCGTACTCCCTCACGGACTACCCCCAGAAGCACTCCCAGAAGCACTCCCAGAAGTATACCTAGAAGTACACCAAGAAGTACACCAACCCCTTCATCGGGGACTGGCTCAACGGGGGGACGAGTCCGAGGTGGCTCGTTTACAACGCCAACTCCGGCCCCGGCCCCGACGCCGGACAGTCGCCCGGGAACAGCACCGGCGAGGGTTCCCGAACGGACAACTCCAGCCCCCACCGCGCCTCCTACCGCGCCTCGTGCGGACTCTTACCGCGATGAGACGCCACCCCGTGTTGAACGCTCTCGCTCGTTCTTCTTTGTTCCGATTCCCGGTGGGGGAGGTGGTGGCGGTTCGACGGGTTCCTCGGTGCAAAATCAGGGATCTCAGGTTCAAGGAGAGACGCAAGGGGTTCAACAAGAGGGACAAGTCGCTCAGGAAGCTCAGACGAGGTCTCAGGGGAGTCGTGGGAATGGTTCTGGGGGTTTTTTGCTGTTGCTGATTCTCTTCGTGGGAGCGGGAATTCTCATGTGGTGGTTCCTGAGTCGTCGTCGTTCGGATGCGGCGGCTGAGTCGCGGCTGACGGTGACGAAGTTGCAAGTGGGGTTGTTGGCTCAGGCCCGTGAGCTTCAGTCTCGTTTGACGGAGTTGAGTTTGGAGGCTGACCTCGCCTCCCCTGAGGGACTCAAGGAGTTTCTCCAGGAATGTTCGTTGTCGTTGTTGTCTCACCCTGATTATTGGACTCATGCTCAAGGGGAGTCGCAACGCTTTGCGAGTTCTCAGGAGGCGGAAAAGGCGTTTGAGCAGTTCTCGATTCAGGAACGCAGTAAGTTCAGTGAGGAAACCCTCTCGAATGTTGGGGGCCGGATTCGTGAACGCTCGGCGGAAGCGGATGAGAACTCTGATCCGGGTGAGCATATTGTGGTGACGTTCTTGGTGGCGACGCGGGAGCAGGAACCGCCGTTTGAGACGATTTCGGCGGCGGAGGATCTTCAGGCGGCGTTGCAAACTCTGGCGGCGGTTCCGACGGATTCGCTGTTGGTGTTTGAGCTGCTCTGGACGCCTCAGGCTGAGACGGATTCTCTGACGGCGGATGATTTGTTGAGCTATTACCCGGATTTAGTGATCCTTTAGTCGGCTTTTGAGAAATCTCTGGAACCCCTGAAGAATCAGGGGTTGTGGAGGGAGGCGATCGCCAGATTGTTGAGGGCGATCGCCTCTATTTTTTTGAGAATTTGCTGGAAATTTGCCTAGAAATGTGAGAAATGTGATATAAAAGGTAAAGTTTTTTAACGCTAGCTGAGAGCGCATTTCCTTTGGCGTTGCTATCCCGATTCGGGGTGGGCGAGGTTGGAGTGCGATCGCTTTTTTTTGTCTCAAAATTTGCCGGTCTTGGATTTTTAAAGTCTTAAGAATTTTTTAGCAAAACCACTGCGGAAAAAAGTTGACAAATCTCAGGCTCTAGTGTAGCAATCAGCAGAGAGAGTTTTATGACAGCATCGTTGAGCGAAACCTCGGCATCGAGAGTCCCTTCACTTGATGCCGATCTTCGGATTAGGGATATTTTAAACACATTACCCAAGTCAGTTTTTGTTAAGGATCGTCGTCGCGCTTGGACAACGGTGGCCTTGGATGTGCTTCTGGCGACGGTTGGCTATATCGGAATTGCGATCGCCCCGATCTACTTACTACCGTTGTTATGGATCGTTCAAGGAACTGTGTTAACTGGCTGGTTTGTCATTGGTCATGATTGTGGACATCGCTCCTTTGCTCAGCGAAAATGGGTAAATAATTGGCTCGGTCATTTAATGTTTTTACCGCTACTCTATCCCTTTCATGGTTGGCGGATTCAGCATAATCATCACCACAAACATACGAATAAACTCGGGGTCGATAATGCCTGGGACCCTCTCACGGTTGAAACCTATGAATCTTTACCGGCGATCGTTCGTTGGCTCTATACTCGGGTGCGGGGACGGTTCTGGTGGGTTGGCTCGATTGGCCATTGGTTAAAAGAGCATTTTATTTGGACCCAATTTTCCGGCCAAGAACGCCAACACGTTCGCTTTTCCGCCCTATTTGTGATTCTGGTTGGGGGGACTGGATTAGGGCTACTCGGGATAACCACCGGCTGGTGGGGAGTGGTAAAATTTTGGCTGATGCCTTGGATGGTCTATCACTTCTGGATGAGTACCTTCACCATTGTTCATCACACCATCCCTGATATTCATTTTCAGCCCCAGGATACCTGGCATGAAGCCAACGCCCAACTCTGCGGAACCGTTCATTGTACCTATCCCCGTTGGGTTGAGTTTCTCTGTCACGATATCAATGTTCATGTTCCGCACCATCTCTCAACGGCGATTCCTTGGTATAACTTGCGTTCAGCCTATGAGGTGATTCAGCGAGATTGGGGAGACTATACTGTGGAACGACAGTTCTCAGCCGCCTTGATGCGAGAGATTACCGATCACTGTCATCTCTATGACTCTGAAGAAGGCTATCAACGCCTTTAGGGGAGATTGGGGTAGGAGGGAGAGCCGGGAAAACCCCCAAAAATTCCAGAATTGGGGAGCTTTTTGGGCAACTCTCACGTCACAATGGATGTGACTGAATTCGATGAGGCCAACAAGAGATCCTATGAAACCTGTTCTGAAATGGGCGATCGCCGCCCTTGCGGCGCTTCAACTCCCCCTCCTAACCCCCAGTGCGGCCCGTGCAGACGAGGCCATCAACTCCTTCCAATGTCGTACCAGTGATGGTGTGAATTTTACCGTGGCCCTCTCTAATGGTGGCCAAGACTCAGACCCAATTATTGTCTGGACCAGTGATGCGTTTACTCGGGCCGGTTACCCCCCAGCTCGTCGTTGTGAAGATGTCACCGAACGCTTCAATACCCTGTTAGAGGAAAATGGGAATAGTCTGGAGAGACTGTATCTCACTGTTGGACGTGTCAATCGACAATCGGTGGTTTGTGCCGTTAATAGCACCCGTTTAGGCTGCAATGCCGACAATGTTCTGTTTACCCTCAGCAATAGCCAGCAGACCCCTGAGGAGGTCATGGACAGCCTGTCAGCACGGACGACGGGAACCTCCATCCAAGAGTCTGGGGGAATGCCCTATGTCAACTTGGAACAGTTAGTGAATAATCTCTTTCAACGTTAGGGTTTAACGTTCGGGTTGAGGCCGTTGCGCCCCCCCCAACGCTCTCATCTCACGATGATGTTCACACGGTCCCCCATGTTATGAGACAGAGATTGCTGCGTCCCCTGGCTATCCTGATGGCGATCGCCCTCTCCCTCCCTCTGACGGCAGCACAAGCCCTCACGGAAGAAGAAATTGAGGCGGTGGCTTCAATAACCACAGTTGTCATCGGTCAGGGCCTAGAAGAAGGGGATGTCGAAGCCCGCGCTGAATGGCGGCCCGGGTCAGGGGTTCTGGTAGCTCGGGAGGACGAGTTTTACTATGTTTTGACGGCCCTGCATGTGGTGCGTACCCAGGGGGTGGAATATGGCATCCGCACCAGTGACGGCAAAGTTCATAAAGTCGATCTCCTTAAGCATCAAGACAGTATTCTCTATTTCGGCCAAGAGGTCGGAGACTATGGAGACTCCATTGAGGGCTATGATTTGGCGATGATTCGCTTCGAGAGCGAGATTGACTATCCCTTAGCCGTCATGGGTCATGCTCAGGATCTCAGTCAGGGCGATCGCCTCTATATCTCGGGTTGGCCTGACCCCGGTCCAGAACAAGCCCGTCGCACTCGGCAAACCGTCAGCGGTCAACTCACGGCGGTGTTCCCCCCAGCCCCCGACGGGGGCTATAGTCTGCTCTATACCCATGACACCCAAGTGGGCATGAGTGGGGGACCGGTGTTTAATGACCAGGGGGCTTTGGTGGGGATTCATGGCCAAGGGCCGGCCAATGGTGAGGCCTTTTGTATTGAGCCAGAGTTGAGTCGTGAGAACTCCTGTGGCCTGCGTAGTGTCGATTTTGTCGAGGCGTTACGGCATCAGGGCATTTCCCTAAGCTTTGAGAGTCCTCCGGTTGACCCGGATGTGATTGCCCGAGGTCTGGACAACCTAGAGACGGCTGATACCATTAACGACATTTATGCAGATTTTACGAATTTAGAATCTCTACTTCGAGATGGCCCCTCAGGAGGCTGTGACAGTATGCTGCTCGGAGATCCCTGTGACGGTTTATAAGATCGGGTGTGTTAGATAAGCTCTAAAAACGATATCGTCAACCTGTTGGTGTGTGGAGAACTCGGGCGTATGCAAGGTTTGCTGATGGATTTCTGGGGACGAGGGGGTCCCTGGATTGCCTCAATTGGTTTAGGTTTGCTCTGTTGTCATGACCTATCACCGGCCTGGGGAACGGCAGGTCACGCCTCGTTGGACTCTCACGAGTCTCAACCCGCGTTGCAGAAAGCACCGCCACAGACCCGGGTGAAAGAGCAGGGGTCAGACACCCATCAGGATCGCGATTCTCGGCTTCGGCCGAGTTTCGCTCAGGGGTCAGTCCCGTCGGTGGCTGACCTCTCGGATGTGGCGCCGACGGATTGGGCTTATCAGGCGTTGCAATCGTTGGTGGAGCGCTATGGTTGTGTGACCGGGCTACCCGGAGGCGGCTTTGAGGGACGGCGATCGCTGACCCGGTATGAGTTTGCTGCCGCCTTAGATGGCTGTTTACAGGCTTGGGGGGAGCGGCGATCGCTCGATGATCTCTCGGCCGAGGAATGGGAGACGTTAGAACGACTTCAGAGAGATTTTAGGCAGGAACTCAACAGTTTAGGCGATCGCGTGGCGGATCTCGATCGCCAAATCGCTCAGTTAGAGGCCCAGGAGTTCTCCCCCACCCTCGTCATGGGGGGAGAGTCGATTATTGCCCTCTCAGCGGGCTTTGGTGGCAATGATACCAGTGGAGATGCTACCAACCCAGTGTTAACCCATTTAACTCGTTTGGGGTTTGTTTCGTCCCTGACTGGACGCGATCGCCTCAGATTGGAGTTTCAGGCCTCCAACTTTGCCAATCGCGGCTTTGCGAGTCCCTCGGGATTTAACTCAGACATGGCCTTGCTCTCGTTTCAGGGCAACACGAATAATGAGATCCAACTGAGTCGCCTAGAGTATCGTGTCGCCCTCAGCGATCGCTTTGTCATCACCGCTCGTCCCGTCGGATTTAGTCTCAGCAGTGTCCTCACGGCCAACTCCCCCTATTTTGACGCGGGACGCGGGGCCATTTCCCGCTTCGCTGAAGCCAGTCCCGCCTTTAAACTCGGTCGCCTCGATGCTGGAGGGGGCTTTGATTGGCTCATTAGTGATACCGTGCGGCTTCAGGGCGCTTATGGAGTCCGCAATTCTCATCGCCCCCAAGAGGGTCAAGGGCTGTTTAATAGTGATCACTCAGCGTTTGGGGTGCAACTGTTTTTGAAACCCGCGCCGACGGTTCTGACGGGGATTTCCTATCTCAATTCCTATTCCGGGAATGGTCGCCTCGATACCTTTACCGGCAGTTTCTTGGCTGATACCAACTCGTTTATCAATGAACCGGCTCGTATTCAGGGGGTCAATGCCACGCTACAATGGCGCGTAGTTGAGAATGTAACCTTCTCAACTTGGGGAACTTGGCTCTTTAGTGATGCCCTCGACTCCGATCGCTCGGCCACAACCACCAGTTATTTGTTTGGCTTGAGTTATGCCGATCCGTTTCAACGAGAAGGGGATTTATTGGCCTTGTTGGTCGGACAGCCGTTGCGAGTCGTCAGTGGGACGGGGTTACCCTTTGGGGAGGATGAGGATACGTCATTACATTTTGAGTTGTTTTATCGCCTACGGCTGAGCGATCGCATTTCGATTACCCCAGGAGTCTTTGTGGTCACGAATCCTGAACATAATGCTGATAATCCGGCGTTAGTGGTGGGAACGATTCGCACCACATTTCGCTTTTAGAGATTTGTTTTTTAGTTGTTTATACGTCAATTATGAAAACGCATAAAGTCGGGTTAATGCTAGTACTCATGACATCCCTAATCGGAGGATGTCATCTGATGGAAACCTCGATTCCTGAACTTTCCCAAGGCGGGGAAGTTCTCACCGCTAGCGGTGATGAGGATATTCAGGCCTTGGAGGTGGCGGCCCACGAACAGGTGAATGCGTATCGCCAACGTCAGGGATTGTCTCCTCTTGAACTTGATGAGCGTGTCAGTGCGATCGCACGCCGTCATTCGCAAGATATGGCCTCAGGAGAGGTTCCCTTCAGTCATGATGGAGTTCAGGAGCGGTATGAGGCAATTGGAGACTTGATATCCTATCGCCAAGTCGCCGAAAATGTCGCCTATAATTTCGGTCATTCTGACCCAGTTCAGCAAGCCGTTGACGGTTGGATTGAAAGTCCGGGTCATGAACGAAATATGACCGGAGACTATGAACGAACGGGGATGGGAATTGCCGTTAATGACGAAGGGGAATATTATTTCACCCAGCTATTTGTTCGTCCTCGTTAACATCTCGTCAAGACCTCGTCAAGACCTGGATTTGCCCTGATAGCCGTATTAACGATTCACTGCTACTTCGGTCTCCTATGACTTTTGTTTCAATCCTCTATGGCTTATTTTTACTCAGTACCATTATTTTGTACTGGGGAATCCCCAATCGTCGCTTCCGCTTAGGACTAATTCTAACCGCAAGCGTCATTTTTTATGCCTCCATTCAACTCCAATCCCTGCCGTTTCTCCTCCTCATGGCATGGATAACCTTTGCTCTCGGAAACCCTCTTTCCCAAACCACACCCACGCAGCACCCTGACCAAACGAAAACCCTGAGTAACGAAGCCTGGAATCACCTTGAACTCCGGTGGCAACAGCGGCGACGCTGGCTCTTAACCGCCGGTATTGCTCTAAACACTTTAATTTTAGTAGCCTTTAAATATGCCCCATTTTTATTCCCCAGCTTAACTCAAGATTCGCCCATCTTAGCCAGTTGGCTCGACCCCTATTTGATTATGCCCTTGGGGATTAGCTTTTTTGGCTTTGAATGTATCGCCTATCTCATCGATGTCTTTCGCGGCGCACCCCCGAGCCGCAATTTCTTTGAATTTTCCGCCTATAAATTTTATTTTCCTAAACTAATTTCTGGTCCCATTACCCGCTTTCACCAGTGGTTTGAACAATGGCAACTGCAACGTCCCCTGAGAATTGAACAAGTCACCGATGGCTTATGGTTAATTGCCAGCGGCGCGATTAAAAAGGGATTACTCGCCGATAACTTAGCGATTTTTGTGAATCTCTGCTTTGAAAACGCGCAACGGGCCGGCAGTGTCGATTTACAACTCGCCGTCATTGGCTATGGGTTGCAACTGTATCTCGATTTCAGTGGGTATGTGGATATGGCCCGAGGCAGTGCCTTGTTATTGGGTTGGACATTACCGGAAAACTTCAATTTTCCCTATCTCTCCACCAGTGTGGCCGATTTTTGGCGTCGCTGGCATATGACTCTGGGGAGTTGGCTACGGAATTACCTCTATTTTCCCCTGGGAGGATCCCGGCAAGGGTTAGGGAGAACCTGTCTTAACTTGATGGTGGTGATGCTGATTGCCGGATTGTGGCATGGAAGTGCCACGGCGGGGATGAATCCGGCGGGGTTTATTGTCTGGGGGGCCATTCATGGCGGTGGCTTGGTGATTCATCGCCTCAACGATACCGTTTCCCAACGCTGGCAGGGGTTAGCCGCCTTGTGGCGTAGTGTTCCTGGCATCGTCTTGGCGTGGCTATTGACTCAGGGGATGGTGTTCTTCTCCTGGATTTTCTTCCGTCTCCCGGATTTACAAGTCTCGGGTTGGGTGGTACGTCATCTCTGGGGCCATTCTCGCGATGCCCAGTTTTTGGATCTCGTCTATCTCGAAACCGTCGGTTGGATGCCGGAACAGTTGGCGATCGCCTTCCTGGGGATTTTCGCCGCCATGTTCCTGGCCCATTTCTTCGATCGCATCCTGCAAGTTCAACTCAACTGGCACGTCAAAATTGCCCTAGTTCCCATCTGTTGGTACGTAGTCCTCCTATTTGCCCCAGAAAACAGTCTCCCCTACATCTATTTTGATTTCTGATCACAGGCCCAATCACAGGCCCAACAGATATCTCGCCGGGGAACCCTAGAAATAGGGGAGATTGTCCCAAGAAAATCCGACCGTCAGAGACGATTGTGCAAAGATTGTCTTAATATGGGGATGTATCACCACTATTAAACTGCGTTTGCATCGCTTTGGGCTGCCACTGCTATAGAAACAAGCCATGAGTACGATTTTAGTCGTTGAGGACAGTACCTCCCAACGGGAGATGATTGCCCACCTGTTGAGAAACCAGGGGATGCAAGTGGTACAGGCGCGAAGTGGCGTAGAGGCCCTCAAGTATCTCAAAGGAAATACCCCCGATTTGGTGGTGTTGGATATCGTGATGCCGAACCCCAATGGCTATGATGTCTGCCGCAAGATGAAAGGCCATCCCCGAACAAAAGACATTCCTGTGATTATGTGTTCCTGTAAGGGCGAGGAGTTCGATCGCTACTGGGGGATGAAAGTCGGGGCCGATGCCTATATCGCCAAACCCTTCCACCCGGACGAGATGATTAACGCCGTCCGCCAACTCCTCACGGTGTAGGCCTTCCCTCGGCGGTACGTTCAGGCCGCTTCCCCCCTCTTGCCTCTTGCCATCCCCTCCTGGGAGGGGTTAGGGGTGGGTTATGCCTCTTGCCTTCTTCTCTCCTGTTCCCTGTTCCCTGTTCCCTGTTCCCTGTTCCCTATTCCCCCAAC